>NZ_JBHVGB010000003.1:0-91072 GCF_042801335.1 Nocardioides sp. NPDC057577
ACGTACGTCGGCCGAGGTGGCATTCCGGTGCCCACTCGGCCGACGGGGGTGACGCCTCGGCAATGGCGGGTGGGAGACTGCTGCTGTGCGTGTCATCGTCGTCGGAGCAGGGATCGCCGGGCTGACCGCGGCCCGCGATCTGTCCTTGAAGGGGCACCGGGTCACGGTGCTGGAGGCCTCCGACCGGGTCGGAGGAAAGATCCGCGGGGAGTCCGTGGCCGGGCAGGTCGTCGACGTCGGGGCCGAGGCGATGCTCAACCGTCGGCCCGAGGGCGTCTCACTGGCCAGGGAGATCGGCCTCGACGTCGTGCACCCCACCGACGCGAAGTCCTCGATCTGGTCGCGTGGCGCGCTGCGGCCGATCCCGCGCTCGATCATGGGCGTACCTCTCGACCTGGCCGCGCTCGAGTCGGCCGGTCTCCTCTCCGAGGAGACCCTGGAGGTCGTACGCCGCGAACCCACGCTCCCACCTGCGAAGACGGACGAGGACATCTCGGTCGGTGACTTCATCGCGTCCCGGTTCGGGGACGAGACGGCCGATCGGCTGGCGGACCCGCTGCTCGCGGGGGTCTACGCCGGTCATGCCCGCCGGATCTCGGTGAAGGCGGCGGCCCCGCAGTTGTTCATGCTCGCCGAGAAGGGGTCGCTGCTCGAGGCCGCCGCGGCGCTGCCGAGCTCGGACGTCCCGGTCTTCGCCGGGATCGACGGCGGGATGTCGCGGTTGCCCGAGACCCTCGCCGCGGGACTGGACATCCGGCTCGACACCCCGGTCGACGCGGTCACCCGCACCCCGCAGGGCTTCTTGGTCGAGCACAGCCTGATCGAGACCGGCGAGGTCGAGGCGGCCGACGCCGTCGTGGTCGCGACCCCCGCTCCGGTCGCCGCCAGGCTGCTCCGCTCGACCGCCCCGTCGGTCGCGCGCGAGCTGTCCGGGATCGAGACCGCGAGCGTCGCAGTGGTGACCTTCGCCTTCCCCGAACTCCCCGCGGAGCTGGCCGGCAGGTCCGGATTCCTCGTCCCGCCGGTCGAGGAGTGTGCGATCAAGGCCTCCACCTTCTCCTTCGCCAAGTGGGCCTGGGTGGGGGAGCGCGGCACCTACCTGCGTACCTCCATCGGACGCCACGGCGAGCCGCCCTCGGACGACGACGACCGTCTGGTCGCCGACTCCCTGGCTGCCCTGGCCGAGATCGCCGGGATCACCGAGACGCCGACCGACGTGCACGTCCAGCGCTGGACCGACGCGCTCCCGCAGTACCCCGTCGGCCACCTCGACCGGGTCGCCCGGATCCGGCAGGGACTCCGCGGTGTCCCCGGACTCGCCCTCGCCGGGGCCTCCTACGACGGCGTCGGGATCCCGGCCACGATCGCCTCCGCCCACCGCGCCGCCGCGGACATCAGCTGAACCTCAGGCCGGCATCCACCGCAGCGTCGAGACACAGACGTCGAGAGCCAGCTTCCATGCCAGGAACTTCTCGTCGGTCGCCGTCATGTCCAGCGGCCGGGCGATCGTCGCGGTCAGCTGAAGCCCCCGACGCCGCTTCGAGCCGGGGACGGGGGTCATGTAGACGATCGTCGTCGCGACCACGGGCTCGTCGCCCTCGGCGGTCTTGGTCGACTCGCGCTCGTATCTGATGAACCGCTTGTCGCCGAACAACGGCTTGGCGCCATGGTCCCGGATGATCGCGGCGACGTGGGTGTCGAGGGTCCCGCCGTTGCCGGCGTGGAACGTCGTCGCGACGATCGCGCCGGGAATGAGGGCGAGGCTGTCGGTCTCGGCGGTGGCGGCGAAGTAGGCCTTGACCTGCTGCTGCTTCATGAGCGCGTATGCCTGATCGAGCTGCGCACGCATGGAGGCGTGCAGCTCGGGCCGGTTGATGCTCATGAAGCGCTTCTTCAGTGCCGCGTCCATCGCGGCCCGGTCTGCCTCGCCCGGGGAGTGTCGTTCCCACCCGGGGAGGAGCTTCAGCTCGAACTCCGGCTCCTTGGTGCCGCCGAGCAGCTCGCGTAGCGAGGACTGCGGGGCGGGTGCTGCCTCAGACAAAGGACGAGTCCTCCCATACGTCGAACGGGTCGCTCGGCATGCCGGGGATCGGCTCTGCCGAGAACGGGGTGCCATCGGGGCGTTCGATCTCGAGCTCGGCGAGGAAGAGCGGCATGTCCGCGATGGTGAGACCGAAGATCTCGGGTGCGCCTGCCTCGACCACGACCATCACGCTGATCTCCTGCGTCGAGAAGACGAAGATGCCGGTGAGGAACTCGACGGTCTCACCGTCGACCTCTCCGGTCCTGGACGCGAGACATCTCAGTCCGGGACCGAGAGCGGCCCCGGCGTACTCATCGACGTCGAAGCCCTGCTGCCGCCACTCCTCGGGCGAGGTCGGCTCGCCGCCCCCGAGTACGACCCGCACCCGGCTGACGACGGGCGCGGGCAGCGGCCAGTGGAGCATCGAGGCCAGCGTCCCGGGGTGGAGGTCGCCGGCGAGGTGGTGCGCGAGCAGGGCACGCGCGTCGGGGTCGACCTCGTCGGTCCACTCGCCGTCCCAGGTGTCGCGGAGCGTGGCGAGCACGTCCTCGACCCACCTCTTCGCACCCGCATCGTCGAGCACGCCCGCGTTCGGGACCCAGATCCATCGCTCCGACGGCTGGGCGATCTCAGCTTGCCATGTCTCCGGCATCATGCCTCCGAGGGCTGTCTGCTCTGCTGGTCATGGGTGCGGCGCTCGTCCAGCCCCTGGCTCGTCGAGGTGGTGCCGTACCACTCGCCTGCCCACTTCCCCAGGCCGCTGAGCCCGTCGAAGCCGGCCCCGATCTTCTGGCCCCAGGTCCCTGTGCGTATCCCCCCGTAGATGGCCATCCCGGTAGCGATGTCGGAACCGCTCATGATGCCCACGGGAATGTCCTTGGGGGGCTTGAACGGGTTGGCCATCCAAGCGGCCCTGGTCCGGGGGACCTCCCTGAAGCCGGTGGAGATGGAGAGTGCGGTCTTGAACTTGGCGCCGAACGTGACGTTCACGGGAGGTGGGTTCAGCGGCGCCGCTCGTTTCAGAGCAAAGTTTCCGAAGCCTCGTCCGGCCGCGCCGGCGGTCTTCCCGCCGGAGGCGGCACCCTTCCCCAACTGGCCCCAGGCCTTGCCGATCTGGCCGAGCTTTCCGAAGGGGAGCACCGCGAGAACCGCCAAGAGCACGTCTGTCACCTCGCATTTGCCGGCCGACGCCTGGACGATCTTGCCGATCAGCACCAAGGCGCCGAGGGCGAATCCGATGACGGCGACGATGCCACCGAGGAAGAGCCCGGCGATCATGAAGACCATCGCGATGGCCTCGAGGATGTTGATCAGGAAGCCGAAGATCTCCCAGAAGCCGTCCTTGATGCTGCCGGCCATCTCGTTGCCGATGCCGTTGACCGCGAGGTCGTAGGCGTCTTCCCAGGTGTCGTACTCGGCATCCCAGGTCTCCGCGTCGTCCTGCCATTCGTCGTACGCGGCCTTCTTGGCCTGTCCCTCGTCATCGTCCGCTTCGCGGTCTCCCGGAAGCCCCTCATAGGTGGTCCACTTGTCGACGCAGGACTCGACCAACGGTCCCATCTTGGCTTGCTGTTCCCCGAGGCTCGTGCCGTACGCGGCGATCAGCGGCCCCACCGGCGTGTAGAGCTCGCTGGCCTCCCGCAACGTCTCGTAGGAGGACCCGATCTTGTCCTGGAGCTCGGCGACGGCCTTCCCCTGCATCTGGCCGTCGGCCAGCTCGCCGGTCGCGACCTGCTCGAGGACGGTTGCCGCGTCGGACATCTGGATCCCGAGCTCTTCGATCTTGTTCCCGCGAGCGACGATCACTGCCGAGTCGCCGGTGAGGGGCTGGATCTCCCGGCCCTTGGGTGACTGATCCATGACTCACTCCGTCCGTCTATTTCTGCTGGAACAGGAGAGCCGTCTCGCTGTCCCAGTCCTGGAATCCCTCGACGACCCCTTTGATGTGGTCGCGCACGTCGGAGAGCTCGTCCTTGAGATCCTTGCGCTTCATGTCCCAGCGCTGTTCGAAGTCGTCGGTCTGCCCGCGCAGCTCGCCTCGGCGGAACGGGTTCCCGATGGCGCCTTCGAGCGCGTCGGAGTTCCCGACCGCGTGCTCGAACTCGTCGATGATCGAATCCAGCTTCTTGACCGTCTGATCAAGGGTGTCGATCTTGATGGAGACGTCTGGCATGTCGCTACGCCTTTCCGAGGTGCGCAGGGCTCGCCGAGGAGAGGCGCGAAAGCGCTCTCAGTCGCAGGCGAATGGGGGGACCGAGGTGGCGTACGACCCGAGACAACCTGGCGACGAACACCCGAGTGGAACGTTACAACACGGCTGGGCGCGGAGGGTTAACAAACTCCTAAGCGAACGTAGAAAACTGCTGATGCTTCAGCGGAGGAAGGCGATGATCCCGGCGAGAGCCTCCGGTGCGACCGGAGCGACTCCGGGGAGCGACATGAACCCGTGGAACGCGGTGTCGTAGTCCACGAGCGAGACCGGCGTCCCGGCGGCACGGAGGGCCTCGGCGTACCGGGTGCCGTGGTCGCGGATCGGATCGTGCAGCGCGGTGATGATGTGGGCCGGCGGCAGGTCGGCGTGAGAAGCGGCACGCAGGGGTGAGGCCTGCCAGGACTCGTCCCCGTAGCGCTCGCCCATGTAGAGGTGGCCGAAGGTGCTCATCTGCGTCGAGGTGAGCACCGGCCCGTTGGCGTTGGCCGCCTCGGAGGGGAACTTCTCGTACATCTCCACCGCCGGGTAGATCAGCACCTGAGCCCGCACCGTCGGTCCGCCCGCATCGCGGGCCATCAAGGACACCACCGCTGCCAGGTTGCCGCCGGCGCTGTCGCCCATCACCGCGATCCGAGACGGGTCCCCGCCCAGGTCGGCGGCGTTCTTCGAGACCCATTCCAAGGCGGCCCAGGCGTCCTCGACGGCAGCCGGGAACGGGTGCTCCGGCGCCAGCCGGTAGGACGGTGCGACCACGATCGACCCGGTCTCCGCGGCCACGTGCGAGGAGACCCACGCGCTCTGCTCCGGGGTCCCCAGACACCAGCCGCCGCCGTGGTAGTTGATGACGACCGGCGCGGCCTCGCCGACGCCATGAGGCGTGTAGATCGCGAAACGGCGGCCATCGACGTACCTCTCCTTGATCTCGACGTCCGCAGGACGGCCGAAGAGGAACGAGCTGACCGGCCCGGTGCGGAGCCCCTCGCGCTGGGCGCGCAGGGCGATCATCTCCTCGGCGTTCAGCGGTGTCTTGACCAGGCGCTCCTGGAGGAAGGCGAAGATGCGGGTACGCAGCGGCAGCATGGCGCTCACGATAGAGCCCGAAAGGGCACGGTGACCGGCGGTAGCGCAAAATGGGGGCATGACCGACCCCCAGGCCGACATCAAGTCCAACGCAGCCAAGATCAACGAGCTCAACGCGACCCTCCGCTACACGATGTGGTCGGTCTTCTCCCTCGAGGAGACCCTCGGTGACGCCGACCGCAAGGCCGAGGCGGTCGAGGTCGAGGAGCTCTTCGCCGCCTTCGCCGGCGAGGACATCGTGGTGCGTGGCACCTACGACGTGGCCGGCCTGCGCGCCGACGCCGACGTGATGTTCTGGCTGCACGCGGACTCCTCCGACAAGCTCCAGTCGGCCTATCACCGCCTGCGCCGCACCGCCTTCGGCGGCCGGCTCGTCCCGGTCTGGTCGCAGATGGCGCTGCACCGCCCCGCCGAGTTCAACCGGAGCCACCTGCCGGCGTTCCTCGCCGACGAGCGCACCCACGACTACGTCGCGGTCTACCCGTTCATCCGCTCCTACGAGTGGTATCTCCTCGATGACAAGGAGCGCCGCCGCCTCCTCGCCGAGCACGGTCAGATGGCGCGCGACTACCCCGACGTGCGGGCCAACACCGTCCCGTCCTTCGCTCTCGGTGACTACGAGTGGATGCTGGCCTTCGAGGCCGACGACCTCTCCCGCATCGTCGACCTGATGCGCCACCTCCGCGGCTCCGAGACCCGTCGTCACGTACGCGAGGAGGTGCCGTTCTACACCGGCGCCCGCGTCGAGATCGGCGACCTCCTGGACCGCCTCCCCTGATTCCCCGGACGCGTCCGGAAATTCACTGGGCGGCTGTCCGCGTCCTCCACTAGCGTTCTCCGTCGCGATGGTTCGTGCTCGGGTTCGTACGTCGACCCGACACGGTCATGAGATCCATGTGACTGCGGAGGGCAGAAGTGTGGGGATGACGATCCCGGGAGAGCTGGATTTCGTACTCGACCTGCTCGGGTACGAGTGGCCGAACGTCGACGAGGATGCGGTCCGCGATGCCGCGCAGCTCCTGCGTGGCCTGGAGACCGATCTGCGGGGCACTCTCGATGAGCTGGAGGTCCGCGTCAACGAGCTCGGCGACGGTGCCAAGGCACAGTCGACGAATGCGCTGATCAGGGCGTGGACGGAGAATCGTTCGTCCAACATGGATGCGGTGCTCGACACGCTCCCCGGAGTCGCATCCGGGATCGATGTCGCTGCCGACGCGATCGTCGCCCTGAAGGTGAAGGTGATCGCAGAGCTGACGATCACGGCCGCCCAGATCGCGGCGGCCGCTGCGACTGCGGTGGTGACCGCGGGAATCAGCGTGGCCGGCAACGCTGCGCTCATCGCAGTGCGGAAGAAGGCGCTCGACATCGCCACCGACATCGCGATGGAGGAGCTGATCGGTCAGCTCGCCACGATGGTGATCGATCCGCTGACCGGCACGATCGCCGAGCTCGCGATTGCGATCGCGGAGGCGCCGTTGGTGACCGACGGTGACGCGACCGCCGCGACCAAGCTCAGCTATGACGTGATGGATCAGATCGCCTCCGCGCTCAACGACTGTGGCGCCGACCAGTACGAGTTGTGCTCCACGTTCGCTGCCGAGGTGTCGGCCCTGCCCTTCTTCCAGTCCTAGGAGAGATTTCGATGGCCAGAAAGATGGATGATGTCGTCGAGGAGCTTCGTGAGGCGGCGACCAAGGCGATGGGTGATGTCGGTCGGTCGCTGAAGAAGAACGCCGACGACGTTGCTGATGGGGTCCGGAAGCATGCGGACGCGCGCAAGGACCTGGACAGCGACATGGCGAGGTCGGGGTCCGACAGGCCCGGCCGGACCGACAGTCTGCCCTCGGACAGGGGCGGCACGGACAGGGACGGGAGCCGCGACCAGCAGGGTTGTGGTGACCCGGTCGACGTGGCCACCGGTGCGGTCTTCCTACAGCAGACCGACCTGACGCTTCCGGGCGATCTCCCGCTGGTCCTGAGCCGTAAGCACTCGAGCGACTGGACCTATGGTCATTGGTTCGGCCTCTCGTGGTCCTCGACGTTCGACGAGCGGATCGAAGTCCACACCGATCTGGTCGGACGACGTTCAGCTGTCGTGGTGGCGGCCGACACCCGAGCGCATGTCTTCAAGAACCTCACCGCCGGCGAGGACGCCCGGCCGGTCGCTGGCGGGCCGCTCCGGCTGCGGGCCGGCGACGACGGCGGCTACCGCCTGCTGGACACAGCGACTGGGGAGACCCGTCATTTCGACGCCCCCGTCGGCGGGACTGCCTGGCTGACCTCGATCACGAACACCTCGGGTGACTGGATCCGGTTCACCCGTGACGACCAGGGCACGCCCGCGGAGGTGACCCATAGCGCCGGATACCGCGTGGGGGTGGCCACCACCGGGAACCGGGTCACCGGGTTGTCGGTGACCCGTCCTGACGGCGCTGATTCCGCCGAGGTGATGAGCTACCGCTACGACAGCCGCGGTGACCTGGCCGGCGTCGTCAACGGCTCTGGCCAAGAGCTGCAGTTCACCTACGACCAGCACCGGATCACCCGCTGGATCGACCGCAACGGCACCAACTACGACTATGCGTACGACGATCGTGGCCGCTGCGTCAGCCAGGGCGGCTCGGACGGCGTCATGCGCAACACCTTCCACTACGGCGAACCCAACGCCAGCGGACTGCGTGAGACCCGCGTCACCGACTCCCGCGACCTCGCCACGGTCTTCAAGATCAACTCCCGCTACCAGGTCGTCGCCTCGATCGACGCGCTCGGCGGCGCGACCCGCTCGGAGTGGAGCGAACAGAACCAGCTCCTCGCGCGCACCGACCCGCTCGGCCGTCGCACCGACTACGTCTACGACGCTGCCGGGAACTTGGTTGATGTCACCCGCCCCGACGGCAGCCAGATCGCGCTGGAGTGGGTAGACACCGTCGCCGGGCCGCGCCTGGCGCGTCAGGTTCTCCCGGACGGCTCGGTGACGGCCCTGGGTTACGACGAGGCCGGGCGTCGCACGTCGGCGACCGATGCCACCGGCGCGACCACCGAGTTCGGCTACGGACCCGACGGTCATCTGGCGTCGGTCACCGACGCGCTCGGCCGGGTCCGGGCCGTCGAGACCGATGCCGCCGGTCTGCCGCTGCGGATCGTTGAGCCGGACGGTCGCCGGGCGGAGTTCGAGCGCGACTACTTCGGCCGGGTCGCTGCGAGCACGGATGCCCTGGGTGCGCGAACCGTCTACTCCTGGACCGTCGACGGTCAGCTCGCATCGCGGCTGCTTCCCGACGGCACCTCGGAGTCCTGGAGGTACGACGCCGAGGGCAACCCGGTCTCCTACATCGACCCCGCCGGCCGAGTGACCCACACCCGGTTCACTCACTTTGACCTCCCCGCCGAGGTCATCGCTCCCGACGGCTCGATCACGCGCTACGCCTACGACCCCGAGCTGCGTCTGACCAGCGTGACCAGCCCGCAGGGCGCGGTCTGGCGCTACGACTACGACGAGGCCGGCCGTCTCGCGACCGAGACCGATTACAACGGCCGCACCCTGGCCTATGCCTACGACACGGCCGGCCAGATGGTCGAGCAGACCAACGGTGCAGGTCAGCGCCTGGTCTACGACTACGACACCCTCGGCAACGTCGTCTCCGAACGATCCGAGGGGCCAGCCGGCGACCAGACAACGACGCTGGCCTACGACCCGCTCGGCCGCCTCCTGCGAGCGACCTCTCCCGGCGTCGACCTGGCCGTCGAGCGCGACCAGCTCGGTCGCGTGCTCGCCGAGTCGGTCAACGGACGCAGAGTCGCCAAGACGTATGACGCGCTGGGCCGTCCGAAGCGGCGTACGACACCCGCGGGCGTCGAGACCGAGTGGTCCTACGGTGCGGGGATCACCCCGGAACGGATGACCGTCGCCGGCCAGGAGATCGCCTTCGAGCGCGACGAGGCTGGCCGCGAGACCCGACGCACCACCGGCGACGTCGTCCTCGAGCAGACCTGGGACCTCCTCGGTCAGCCGCTGACCCAGCGCCTCGAGCGCAGCGCCGGTGCGGTGTCGATGCCGGGCGATGTGCTCCAGGAACGCACCTACGCCTACGAGTCCGCCGGCCGGCTGATCGGAGTCGAGGACCGCCTCACCGGCGCCCGCCGCTTCGAGCTCGACATCGCCGACCGGATCACCTCGGTCGAGCTCGACGGCTCCACCTCAGAGGCCTACTCCTACGACCCCCTCGGCAACATCACCCGCGCCGCGACCGCCGGCGGCGACGCTGAGCGCCGCGACTACGAAGGCACCCTGCTCACTCGTTCCGGCCGCAGCCGCTACGCCTACGACGCCCAAGGTCGTCTCGTCCGCCACTCCCGCACCAGGCTGTCGGAGAAACCCGACACCTGGCTCTACGAGTGGGACGCCAACGACCGCCTCACCGCCGTACGTACCCCTGACGGAACCCGCTGGACCTACCTCTACGACGCCCTCGGCCGCCGCGTCGCCAAGCGACGCCACGCCGACTCTGCCGAGGTCGTCGAGGAGACTCTGTTCGCATGGGACGGCCCCATCCTCATCGAGCAGACCGCTGAAAGCGGCGACACCCTCTCCTGGGTGCATCAGCGCTACCAGCCCCTCGCTCAGGTCGAGCTCACCCAGGACGAAGTCGACGCCCGCTTCTACTCGATTGTCACCGATCTCGCCGGAGCGCCCGCGGAGCTGGTGACGCCCGATGGCGACCTCGCCTGGCACGCCCGTAGGACGGTCTGGGGTGCGTCTGCCGAGTCGTCTGCCACCCCACTCCGCTTCGCCGGCCAGTACGCCGACGACGAGTCAGGTCTCTTCTACAACCACCAGCGCTATTACGACCCGGCGACCGCGCGCTATCTCAGCCAGGATCCGCTGGGGCTCGCGCCGGCGCTCAACCCGAACACCTACGTCCACAACCCGACGACGTGGAGCGATCCGCTCGGCCTCTCGCCGTGCCGCGACGACATCAAGAACCGGCTCCAGGCGTATGTCGATGAAGCGGTCAGAAAGTTCGATGCGGGGGAGATCGCTCTCACGCCGGCGCAGCGACACCTGGCCGACCAGGAAGGCAAGGAGTTCTTCGAGGCCATCTTCCGCGGCGAGCGGATCGACAACTGGGTGAAACAGCAGGTCGAGGCCGACCCCAACATCAACGTGGGCATCACTCCACGGTTCAAGTACGGCCCAGACTTCTACTCGATCGACGACGGCGCCGACGCTTGGTGGGACATCACGACGCGAGGAGAGATGAAAGCCCACGAGCGCGACTACAACGCCGACTGGGGACAGGGCCACGGAATCTTCACGAACTAGTGTGGTGCGCGCGGAGATCGTCGTCGGTTGGCAGGCGGCCCACTCGGCGATGTCACTAAGGTAGTGGCGCGTCTCCAACACACACGATTAGGAGCGAGTTCAACGTGAGCAAGAAGGACGTCACGCAGCGTTGGAGGGACCAGCCAGGACTGGCTGCGGCCGCTGCGCGCTGGCTGTCGGACACTGCCGCGCCGTTGCCGGAAGGCATCGGGACGATCGAAGGTCGCGTCGATCTACGTGGTCTGCCGACGTTTCCTGCGGGTGACGTGCGCGAGCTGCGGAGCGTGCGTTGGAGCGGTCTCGACCTGACGTACGCAGATCTCTCGGGGCTGTGGTTCTTCGACGTCGTGGTCGAGGACTGCATCCTCGATCAGGCGAGCCTGAAGAACTCCCGCCTGTTGGGTGTCGAGTGCAGTCGGACGAGCCTCGTCGGTGCTGATCTGCAACAGGCCACCGTGGGCGGAGCGACGGCTGACTCGTGGCCGACGTGGATCGACGTCGACTTCAGCAAGGCCAAGCTCGGTCGTCGGATGTGGTCCGGGGTCACTATCACCAGGTGCACCTTCACCGACACCAAGATGAAGGGCACCGAGTTTTGTCGTTGCTCGATCAGCGACACGACCTTCGCCACCGACCTGAGCGAGGTGATCTTCGACGGCAAGCGCTCGGGTCTGGCGCGTGACCTGCCGTTCCCCGAGCAGGAGTCGGTCGTGATGCGGCAGTTGGACCTGTCGCAGAGCAGGCTGATGTTCACCGGCTTCCGCACGTGCACAATGGAGGGCGTGTCGTGGCCAGAGGATCCGAAGGTTCGGGTGATCTTGGATCCGGCGGACGTGGTCGAGAAGGCAGCCGGGTGGCTGGAGGCCCAAGACGGCCGCGGCAACAGTGCCGCCGCGAAGGGGATCCGTCGGCTGATGGACGAAGTGAATGTGCTGCTACCCGAGGGGACGCCGTTCGTCGTCGTCAACCTTGCCGAGTGGGAGCAACCGGCGTACGCCATCGACATGGAGGCCGCACTCTTCGGCGAGGGGCAGCGCCAGAGGTGACGCGTGGGTGACTACTTCCAGTGGATCGTGGATGTCGAGGCGACTGAGGTGCAGGCGGCGGAGGTCGCGGACAGGCTACGGCGTTGGCTGGTCGAGTGGGGTGTGATCGTCCCGGAGGAGACGCTCTGCGCGATCAGCAGTCCTGGCCATCGACCGGGGCCGAACTTCCTGGCCGCGCTTGACGAGAGCGAGGTCGACCCCAACCCCGATCACATGGACGGCGTCGAGATCCAGGTCGGGCGGAGGTTGTTCTATCCAGGGCAGGGCGAGGTGGGTCCGGCCGAATGTCCGGCGTGCGACCACACGTTCGGTGAGCTCACCTTCGAGACTTTCGACCAATGGGGCGATGACCCCCAGATCGGCGAGCTCGTGGCTGCAGCCGGCCGTTGGGTCGAGGGCGGGTCGGCGGAGGTGAGGTGCCGCGAGTGCGGTAGCAGCGCTCACCTCAACGATTGGCGCTGGGGCTACGGTGCGATGGCCGTGGGGCACGTCGGCATCACGTTCTGGAACTGGCCCCCGCTTGCCGAGGGCTTCGCGCACGCGGTGTCCAACGAGCTCGGACACCGCATGCGCGATGGGTTGCCTCAGAAGCTCTGACTAGCGCCGCAGCCGTGCGAGCGCGCTCATCCCGTGGTAGATCACGACCGCGGCGATGGTGCCCAGTGCGATGCCGGTGAAGGTGAGGTCGCCGAAGGTCAGGGTGAGGTTGCCGATGCCGATGATCAGGGCGACGGCGGCGGTGAACTGGTTGACCGGGTCGGCGAAGTCGACCCGGTTGTCCATCCAGATCCGGATGCCGATCAGGCCGATCAGGCCGTAGAGCGCGACGGTGATCCCGCCGAGCACGCCGGCAGGGACCGTGTTCAGGAGCGCCCCGAACTTCGGAGACAGCGACAGCAGGATCGCCACCACGCCGGCGACCCAGTACGCAGCGGTCGAGAAGACCCGGGTCGCGGTCATGACGCCGATGTTCTCGCCGTACGTCGTCGTCGCCGAGCCGCCGAAGCCACCGGCGATGGTGGTGGCGAGGCCGTCGGCGAACAGGGCCCGGCCGGTCTCGCGGTTGATGGAGTCGTCGCCCGCGAGGTGGGCGACGCTGCGTACGTGGCCGACGTTCTCGGCGACGAGGACGAGCACGACCGGCAGGAACATGGGCACCACCGACCAGGACACTGTCGGCGTGGAGAAGTCGGGGAGCCCGAACCAGGCGGCCTCCTGGAACGCCGAGGTGTCGATCTGGCCCATGATCAGCGCGGCGACGTAGCCCACGACGACGCCGACCAGGATGGAGAGCCGGGCGATCAGGCCCCGGAAGGCGACCGCGACGACCAGCACGGTCGCCAGGGTGATCGCGGCGACCACCACCGAGCCGTTGTCGGGCTTGGCCGGGTCACCACCGACGACGTTGTTGGTCGCGGCGGAGGCCAGGTTGAGACCGATCAGCGCGACGATCGCACCGGTCACCACCGGCGGCATCAGCGCCTCGATCCAGCCGGTGCCGGTGACCATCACGATCACGCCGACCAGCGCCAGCAGCGCACCGGTGACCAGGATGCCGAAGAGGGCGGCGCCCATCCCGCCGCCACCCATCGCCGCGCCGATCGGCGCGATGAAGGCGAACGAGGAGCCGAGGTAGCTGGGCAGCCGGTTGCGCGTGATCAGCAGGAACAGCAGCGTGCCGAGACCGGAGAAGAACAGGGTCGTGGTCGGCGGGAAGCCGGTCAGCAGGGGCACCAGGAACGTGGCGCCGAACATCGCGACCACGTGCTGGCCGCCGAAGCCGATCGTCCGGGGCCAGCTCAACCGCTCCCCGGGCTTGACGATCGCCCCCTCGCGTACGTTCTTGCCGTCATCGTGCAGATCCCAACCGAGTCGCATCTCGCACCCTCTTCAGCTCTCGTACGGCGCGCTTCGCCGCCTGCCGAACGATAGGGCCGATTCGCGCGAGGACGGAAGCCGGACGCTCCGTAGGGTTGTTCACATGACGATCCGCATCGGAGTCCAGATCCAGCCCCAGCACGCCGACTATGCCCAGATCCGCGATGCCGCCCGCCGCGCGGAGGAGATCGGCGTCGACATCCTCTTCAACTGGGACCACTTCTACCCGCTCTACGGCGAGCCCGACGGCAAGCACTTCGAGGCCTGGACCATGCTCGCGGCCTGGGCCGAGCAGACCACGCGTGCCGAGATCGGCTGCCTGGTGACCTGCAACTCCTACCGCAACCCCGAGCTGCTCGCCGACATGGCCCGCACCGTCGACCACATCTCCGGTGGCCGGCTGGTGTTCGGGATCGGGTCGGGCTGGTTCGAGAGGGACTACACCGAGTACGGCTACGACTTCGGCACCGCCGGGTCGCGCCTCGACGCCCTCGGCGAGGCGCTGCCGCGCATCGAGAAGCGCTGGTCCGAGCTCAACCCCGCACCCGTCCGGAAGATCCCGGTCATGATCGGTGGCGGCGGGGAGAAGAAGACCCTGAAGTACGTCGCGAAGCACGCCGACATCTGGCACTCCTTCTCCGACGTCCCCACCCTCGAGCGCAAGCGCGGCATCCTCGCCGAGCACTGCCGAGGCGTCGGCCGCGACGTCTCCGAGATCGAGATCTCGGTCGAGGTCGGCGACCTCGAGTCGGCCAAGGCGTTCGCCGACGCCGGAGCCACGCTGTTCACCCACGGCGTCAACGGCCCCGACTACGACCTCTCGTTCCTCGAGGAGCTCGTCGCCTGGCGGGACTCGGTCGGCGCTTGACCGTTCACCGAGGTAACTCGGTCGGTCGGTGAATGTTCACCGAGGTAACTCGGTCTGCTGTCGCTTCCTTCGTGGAGTTCCACGAAGACAGTGCGGCTTCACCGAGTTACCTCGGTCGGCATCCCAGCACGCTGACCGAGTTACCTCGGTCAGCAGACGACAGTGCCCGCAGTCGCCTGCAGGTCCGCGTACGCCTTGGTGAGCTGCTGCGTCATCGGCCCGCGCTCGATCGGCCGGCCGTCGAGGGAGACCACCGGGGTGAGCCCGCCCATGGTGCCGGTGACGAAGGCCTCGTCGGCCGTGTGGGCGTCGGTGAGCGAGAAGTCACCGACGTCCACCGGCAGGCCCAGGTCGGCGGCGAGGTCGAGGACGGTGGCGCGGGTGATCCCCTCGGGGCACGCGCGGGTCGTCGAGGTGCGCAGCACCCCGTCGCGTACGTGGAAGAAGTGGGTGGCGTTGGTCTCCGCGACGAAGCCCAGATCGTCGAGCATCAGCGCGTCGTCGGCGCCTGCGTTGTTGGCCTCGACCTTGGCCAGGATCGAGGGGATCAGGTTGTTGTGGTGGATCTTCGGGTCGAGCATGTCGGCGCGCGGGCGGCGCTGGGTCGCGGTGATCAGCGTGATCCCGGAGTCGTCGTAGACCGGCGACTTGAACTCGGCCAGCACGATCAGGGTCGGACCCGACTGGTTGAGCCGCGGGTCCATGCCGGAGGTGACCTTCACCCCGCGCGAGAGCGTGAGCCGGATGTGGACGTCGTCGCGCATCCCGTTCGCGGCCACGCACTCGCGGATCGCCTGGGTCATGAACTCGTCGGACGGGATGTCGGAGAAGGCCAGGGCCCGCGCCGAGCGCCGCAGCCGAAGCAGGTGCTCGGAGAGCTTGAAGATGCGTCCCTGGGTGAGCCGCAGGCCCTCCCAGACCCCGTCGCCACCCTGGGCGAGCGAGTCGAACGGTGAGATCCGCGCCTCCAGGCGGTGCGTCAGCTCGCCGTTGATCCAGACCTGGAGGTCGTCGTTGCGGGGGTCGTACGTCTGCAGCATCAGTCACCAATCTCGACTCAAGGAGCCATGACATAGGGGGCGAGACGATCGTAGTAGGGCAGGCATCGCTCCAGCAGCGGCGCCAGGCGCGCGGGCAGCGGGTCGGCGGCGCCGGGGGAGGAGGCGGCGAACCCGGTGGAGGCCCACACCCCGGAGTACCAGTGCGGGGCCCAGACGCCGTCGGAGTCCCGGCGCCCGGCCGGCCACGACAGCATCGCCTCGTCGAAGCCGATCCCCAGCGCCTCGCACAGCCCGACGAGAGCCGCCCGCGGTGAGGCCAGGATCGAGGCGGCATCGACCACCGGCCCGCCGAACTCCTCGAAGAGCGCCACCTGCTGCGGCAGCCCGAGGTCCTCGAGCGTCGGCTCCTCCCGGACCTTGGCGTACGAGGTCAGCACCCGCTCCGGGTCCCGGACCAGAAACGCGTGCGAGAGCCCGGCGAAGGCGCCGTGGTCCATCTCCGGAAGCAGGTGATGGGTCATGTGCTTCTGGTACTGCACCGGCGATTCGATCGGCCCGGACGTGATCTCACGAGCCACCACCCGCCAGTCGTTCGGCTGAGAGGCGAGCACGTCCTCACGCCCCGGATGGTCCAGGCCCGTGGCCGAGAGGTAGGCGGCGTACAGCGGCTCGTCGATGACCGTGCAGTCGGGCCGGTTCTCGAACGAGCGCATCAACGCCGTGGAGAGGTTTCTCGGTCCCGACCACATCGCGATCCGCACAGTCACGGCGCCACGCTATCCAGGTTCGGCGACCCTGTCCGGCGAGCCGCGGAATATCGACCGTGCCGCCGGTGTCCATCCAGCATGACCGAACTCCTGCCGCTCGACCCCGACCAACTGCTCACCACCACCCGAGCCGTACGCAAGCGCCTCGACCTCGACCGCGACGTGCCGCTCGACGTCGTCCGGGAGGCGATCGAGATCGCCGTCCAGGCGCCCTCGGGCAGCAACAACCAGCGTTGGCACTGGATCGTGGTCACCGACCCCGCGCTCAAGCAGCAGGTCGGCGACCTCTACGCACGCTCGCACACCGAGGCGTACGCCGGGCGGGAGGAGCCCGCCGACGCTGCCGGCGCCCGGCTGAGCTCCAGCTCCGTGCACCTGCGCGAGGTGATGGGGCGCGTGCCTGTGCAGGTCATCGCCGCGATCGAGCGTGACGTACCCGGCCTCCCGGAGGGCAACCAGGCCGGTCTGTGGGGCTCACTGCTCCCGGCCGCATGGAGCCTGGCCCTCGCGCTGCGAGCCAGGGGGCTCGGCACGACCTGGACGACCCTCCACCTCGGCTACGAGCGTGAGGTCGCCGACGTCTTGGGCCTGCCCGAGAACGTGCACCAGGGTGTGCTCCTGCCGGTCGCCTACACCGTGGGAACCGACTTCAAGCCGGGGCCGCGGCGCGACCTCGACCCGATCATCCATGTCAACGGATGGTGAGTCTCAGGCTTGGTCTGCAGCCTCGAGCGAGATCGAGATCGAGTTGATGCAGAACCGGTCGCCGGTCGGGGTGCCGTAGCCGTCGGGGAAGACGTGGCCGAGGTGGGAGCCGCAGTTCGCGCAGCGGACCTCCACCCGGTCCATCCCGTGCGACTTGTCCTCGATGTACTCGATCGTCTCCGAGATCGGCTGGTAGAACGACGGCCAGCCGCAGCCGGAGTGGAACTTGGTGTCGGACTCGAACAGCTTGGCCTTGCAGGCCTTGCACGAGTAGACGCCCTTGGTCTCGGTGTCGGTGTATTCACCCGTGAACGCCCGCTCGGTGCCCGCCTGACGCAGCACCGCGTACTCCTCGGGCGACAGCTCTGCGCGCCACTCCTCGTCGGACTTCTCCACGTTGTAACCCATGGCTCAAATGGTACGTCTGGGGTGGGAGCACAACCCCATTGGTCAAAGTCGAGTCATCTACTATACTTAAACCCACGAAGCTTCTGGAGGAGGCCACCTTGACCACCCTTGCCATGCAGCCCCTGCTGGACGCCATCCGCACCTACGCCGACGACGACCTGCTCGCGAGCGTGCAGGTGCCCGAGACCGGGCGCGAGTTCCACCTGCTCCACCGCGACGACAAGGTCGAGGTCTGGCTGATCGCCTGGTCGCCGGGCGCCAGCACCGGCTTCCACGACCACGGCACCGCGACCACAGCCTTCACCGTGCTCACCGGCAGCCTGGTCGAGCACAACTGGCTCGGCGGCCTGCAGATCGCCGACGTCGGCCCCGGCGACGCCCGGGCGCACGACGCCGGCCATGTCCATGACGTACGCAACGTCGGCTCGCGCCCGGCGATCAGCCTGCACGCGTACGCACCGAGGTTGGACGCGATGCACCACTACCACTTTCGCGGCGACCGGATCAGCCTGATCGGCGCCGAGCCCGGACGCGCCTGAGGGCTCAGCGGCGGGGCGGGCTCAGAAGCCGGTGATGCAGTAGGGCAGTGGGCCGCCGTCGGCCATCGCCGCCCAGGTCTCGATCGCCTCGGGCGAGCCCGTGATCCGGCCGGCAGCGGCCAGGGTGCGTACGTCGACACCGCCGAGGTACAGGGCGCCGAGGGTGTCGGCGGCCAGCGCCACGGTCGGCGCGGCATCGGTCGGGGTGACCTCCGCGATGCCGTCCCGCACCGCGACCCGCCAGGCACCCGCGGCGTGTCCGAGCGGGTCGTCGACGCCGAGGACGACCTCTCCGGTGGCGTACCAGGGTCGTGCCTGCAGGGCGGCCGGCACATCGAGCACGCGCATCCACAGCATGTCGTCGAGCTCGGCGCTCTTGACCGCGAACGGCTCGGCGAGCGCCCAGTAGAGCGGGTCGTGCACCGGTGCCTTGCGCCACGCGACCCGTTCGACGAGGTCGATGTCGGCGAGGAACCGCCACAGCCGCAGATAGGCCGCCGGGGTCAGCGCGACCAGGTCGACCACCCGCGCCATCCGCAGCCCGAGGTCGTTGCGCTCGTCGGCGGTCTTGTAGATCGCATAGCCGTCGGGAGTGCCGGAGGCGTCCAGGTGCAACACCGCCCTCTGCTTGGACTCGCCCTTCGAGTCGCCGTCGAAGTCGTAGCCGCTGGAGAGCCACGGCTCGTAGAACTGCGGCCGGGTGACCGATCCACGGGTGCGCTCCTGGAAGGTGCCGTAGATCTCGGCGACCGTCTTCCAGGCGTCGGCCGGCTCGACCAGCGTCACCCAACCGTCGTCGGTGGGAACCTCGGGGCGGTAGCGGAACTTCGCGGTCACATCCACCTCGACCTGGCGCAGATGGGTGGCCGTGCCGAAGCCGAAGCGGCCGTAGATCGACCCCTCGGAGACGGTCAGCGCCGCCAGCGGCACGCCCGCGGCGACCGCGTCGGCCAGCGAGACCGTCATCAGCCTGCGCAGCAGCCCCTGGCGCCGGTGGGTCGGGGAGACGGTCACGTCGCTGATCAGTAGCGCCGGCAGGCTGGTGCCGCCGCCGACGTTGATCGGCGAGGTCCAGGACGAGAACGTCGCGACCGGGATCGTGGCCGAGGAGAACTCCGAGCTCTCCGTCCACGCCCCCAGCACGTTCACCGAGTCGTTGCGGATGTGGTCGCGCCAGACCTGGACCCCGTCGTCGTTGCCTCGGGACTGGTGGAAGCCACGCCGGGTCGCTTCGTACCATCCCTTCAACATGGCCTCGTCCCCGTCCAACGGGTCGAGGCTGCGGAAGACGAGGCCGGGGTGCTCGAGCGCGCTCATGGTCAGAACGTACGCCGCCGAGCACCCCGATCTCGACCGGTTATTCCTCCGCCGGGCCGGTGGCCGGCACCGGCCCAGTCATTGGCCCGGCCATGGGTCCGGCCGTCTGCCGCCGGCGCCGGGAGAGGAGCCAGAGGGGCGCGAGGAGGAGCAGGATGACCGGCGTCCACGGGATGATGGCGCCGAGGGCGACCGCGAGGACACGAGCCGAGTCGCCCAGCGCGTCCCAGCCGGCGCTCAGTCCGGCCAGGAAGCCGGGGTCGTCGTCGGAGGATCCGCCGGGGCCGGAACGGTCGATGTTGACCGTGATGGTCGACAACGAGGTCTGGTTCTCGAGGGCCGCCTGCTGGGCGAGCAGCGAGTTGAGGTCGGCCTCGCGGCGGGCGAGCTCGGACTCGATCGCGATGACATCCCCGATCGCCTCCGCGCGGGAGAGGAGCGTACGGATCCGCTCGATGCTCGTCCGGGCGTTCTTCACCCGCACCTCGGTGTCGACGACCTCGGTGGTGACGTCGGTGGTCGTGGTGCTGGAGTCGACCAGAGTCGCGGTGTCCTCGAGGTCGGCCATCGCGTCGTCGAACGACTTCGACGGGATTCGGAGGACCATCCGGGCGTAGCCGGGGCCGTCGTCGTCGCTGTCGCTGGTCTCCTGCTCGGTGACCTGGCCGGCATACCTGTCGGAGATCGACTGCACCTGCGTACGCGTCTTTCCGACGTCCTTCGCGCTGAGCGCGACCGAGCCGGTGGAGATGATCGACGCCTTCGTGACGGCCTGCTTCGGGGCCGCCGCGTCTGCGTCCTCCGCGGCCATCTCCGGAGCCGCCGCCTTCCCGGCTGATGAATCGGCCAGCGACTCGACCGAGCCGGAATCGGCGGAGGACCCGCCCGATCCGTCCGACCCGCCGCATGCGCCGAGGGCGAAGATGCTGACGATGCTGATCACAAGGGCCGCACCCGAGATAGGCCTGACCTTTGCTGTTTTCATGCCCCTAGTACGCCCGGGGGCATGAAAACAGTGCGGGCGACGGCTAGTTACTTCGGGCCATCTCCTTCGGGCCGTCTCCGGATCAGCTGGTCGCCGCAGCCGCCACGAGACCGAGAGTCTGGGCCACGATGTCTGCCCGCATGTCGGCCAGCGGCTCGCCGGTGGCATCCCCGTCGAGGACAGGCACGTGGATGTGACCCTGCTTGGTGTCGGTCCCGAGCGCGTCGCGGAGGGCGGTGGTGCGGTAAGCCGACTCGTTGGACAGGTAGTCACCGCCGCCGCCGGCTACCGCCGTGGAGCCCGGCGTCGGGTCCTCCCGGGTGACCGGCTCGGTCGATCCTGCCGGGATCTCGGTGACGACGCGGTTGATGTTCACCGGGAAGGTGGCCGGCGCGGCTGCCTTCATCGCCTCCACCGGCAGCGTGGTCCGGGTCCACTGCGGCTGCGGGTCGGCGTGAGGAACGTCCTCGGGGATCGGGACGGTCTCGTTGACGCTGACCCGGTCGTTGTCGGGGAAGGTGCCGCGATGGGCGCCGTTCCAGACCTCCAGGTCGAACCGGCCCGCGCGGCCCTGGCTGATGGTGATCGCGGTGTCCACGTCGCGCCTTCCGGGAACCAGGTGCGGCAGGAAGGAGCGCTCGACGATCCCCTCCGCGAACGGCTCCCACAGCACCGGGAACACCACGGTCTGGATCTCGACGGGCCCCTTCGCCGTCTGTACGACGCGCCCGTCCATCGCCAGCGCGGTGGCCCCGGACGGGTTCGACTGGCGGATGTTGCGGTCGAGGGTGAACGGGTCGAAGCCGGAGGCCAGCACCTGTCGCGACCGGCCGGACTCGCCGCGCCTGAAGGTGGTCGACTCGATCCCGCGCGAGCTCCGGTCGAAGGCGGCCAGCACCTTCGCCCGGGCGTCCTCGGACCAGGACCGGTACGCAGGCGCGACGCGCGCGATCTCCAGCTCGCCCGCGAGGCGGGCCCAGTAGAGCGGCCGGTCGTCGCTGCGCGGCAGGTCGCCACCGGCGTCGCCACGCCCCTGCACCCGGTCGACCGCGCGCTGCCACAGAGCCCGGCCGGCGATCCGGGCCGCGACGGTGGCGGCCCTGCTGCTGCTCGCGTCGCAGACGGCCGTCCTCACCACGCCGGCGACGTCGTCGAACCCGGAGCGGGCCAGGATGTCGGTCACCGCCGGGTCGGTGAGCCGGGTGTGCTCCACCCGGGTGTCGGGCGAGGCGAGGGTCCCGCACTCCGGGTCGGTGTTCGCGGTCGCGGTCGCGGGCGCGCCGGTGAGGCCGAGGGTGATGGCGGCGGCCAGGGCCGCCGTGGCGGCGGTCAGTGCCGTGGTTCGAGTCGACATGTGGGGGATCCTCCGAGATCGTGTCGGTCGCCGTACGTTGGAGCGGATCATGCCGGTCTCGAGACGTGCTGGCCAGTGAGTTGGGGATGTCGTCCGGGCGATTTCGCTGGGGGAGGGGCTTGGAGCGGGCTAGGTTGGCGCCATGGCGAAGACACCGGCGGCACACGTGCAGGCGGGCGAGCGCGAGGTGCGGATCTCCAGCCCCGACCGGGTGATCTACGAGGCGACCGACCGCACCCCCGAGGTCACCAAGCTGATGGTCGCGGAGTTCTTCGCGACGGTCGGCGACCCGCTGATGCGGGCGCTGCGGGATCGCCCGACTGCCCTCGAGCGCTGGCCCGACGGCTGGCGCGAGGGCATGAAGCTGGCCACCGGGCCCACCGACAAGGAGGGTGACGGCTTCTACCAGAAGCGCACGCCCAAGGGTGCCCCCGACTACCTCGAGGAGGTCGAGATCACCTTCCCGAGCGGGCGTAAGGCGCGAGAGATCTGCCCCACCGAGCCGGCGATCCCGGTCTGGTGCGCCCAGATGGGCACGCTCACCTTCCACCCCTGGCCCGTCCGCCGTGCGGACGTGGACCACCCCGACGAGCTGCGCATCGACCTCGACCCCCAGCCCGGCACCGACTTCACCGACGTCGTGCGGGTCGCCGGTGTCGCCCGTGAAGCGCTCGAGGAGCTCGGCCTGCGCGGTTTCGCGAAGACCAGCGGCAACCGCGGCGTACACATCTTCGTACGCATCCGGCCGGAGTGGACCTTCGAGGAGCTGCGTCACGCCGCGATCGGCTTCGGCCGTGAGCTCGAGCGTCGCGACGGGGGAGTGACCACCGCGTGGTGGAAGGAGGAGCGCGGGGAGCGCATCTTCGTCGACTTCAACCAGAACAACCGAGATCGCACGATCGCGAGCGCCTACTCGCTGCGCCCCAAGCCTGGCGCCCCGGTCTCCACGCCGCTCACCTGGGACGAGCTGGCCGATCTCAAGGACCCGCGCGAGCTCAACCTCTTCACCGTCCCCGACCTCCTCGCCGACGGCGACCGCTGGGCGCAGATCGACGAGAAGGCGTACGACCTCACGCCCCTGCTCGAGCTGTGGGAGAAGCTGCCCGGAGGCGAGCTCAACTTCCCGCCCGACTACCCGAAGATGCCGGGGGAGCCGCCTCGGGTACAGCCGAGCAAGAAGGTCGCCTCCCACTGGGACCAGGACGGCAACAGAATCGAGTGAGAGCCGCTTTGACAGGCTCACCACAGGTTCGGCACAGGCCGGAGATATGAACGATCGGTGAACTCCCGAAGTCGCATCAGTGACTGTCCCGGGAGGAAAACTGAATGGGTTGGTTGAACCGACGCCTACGCGTCGACCATGACAAGACCGATCATCGCAAGACCGCGGCCGAGGATGCTCCGACGCAGCCGACCGGCTACCAGGAGACCGCGAGCAGGCTGCACTCCTTCAACCGCTACGAGATCAAGTATCTGATCGACGAGCTGAAGGTCGCCCAGCTTCGCGAGGAGCTCGAGGCCCGGATGGAGGCCGACCCGTACTCACCACTGGGCGGCTACCCGGTGACGTCGGTCTACTACGACACCGAGGACCTGCGGTTCTACTGGGAGAAGATCGAGGGGCTCCGGTTCCGCCGCAAGCTCCGGATGCGGCTCTACGGCCAGCCGGCGAGCTGCGCCGAGGAGACCCCGGTCCACGTCGAGATCAAGCAGCGGGTCAACCGGGTGACCCAGAAGCGCCGCCTCTCGCTGCCCTACGAGCAGGCCCGCCGGTGGCTCGACGAGCGTGAGGAGCTCGATCTCGATGTCGGGGGCACCTCGCGAGGCTTCGTCAACGAGGTCACCTCGCTGGTCGGCAACCTCGACCTGCGGCCGATCGTCACCACCGGCTACCAGCGCGAGGCCTTCGTGGGCCGCGAGGCAGACCTCGGCCTGCGCGTCACCATCGACCACCGCGTGCACGGCCGCGACCGCGACTTCCACTTCGCCTCCGCCGCGGAGAACCGGTTCCTGATCCCGCCGAAGCTGGCGATCGTCGAGCTCAAGGCCAACGAACGGGTGCCCTACTGGGCGACCGACCTGACCGCACGGCTCGACATGTCGGTGGTCCGGATCTCGAAGTACTGCCAGTCCGTCGAGGCCTTCTCGCTCGCCCCGAGCTCACGCTACGGCGCGACCGAGAACGTCCTCGCCCCGAACCCCGACCTCATCACCACTCCCTGATCTCTCACCGATCCCTCGACGGATCTCTGCACAGGAAGCTCCCATGAATCTCGATTTCCAAGATCTCAGCTCTACGTTCACCGTCTTCGACATCGTGGCGTCGCTGACGCTGTCGTTCGTGCTGTCGGCGATCATCGGCTACGTCTACCGGGCCACCCACAAGAACGTCTCCTACAGCCAGTCGTACGTCCAGACGCTGGTGCTCGCGGGCATGGTCGTCTCGCTCATCATGCTCGTCGTCGGCTCCAACATCGCCCGGGCGTTCGCGCTGGTGGGTGCGCTGTCGGTGATCCGGTTCCGCAACGCCGTGAAGGAGACCCGCGACGTCGGCTTCATCTTCTTGGTGATGGCGATCGGGATGACGACCGGCACCCGGTTCTACCTGCTCGCGATCGCGGCCACGGTGATGATCTGCCTCGTGCTCGTCCTGATGAACAAGTTCAACTGGTTCAAGCTCGACGTGCAGCGTCAGGTGGTCAAGGTCCAGGTGCCACCCGAGCCGGAGTACACCTCGGTCGTCGAGGACCTGATGATCCAGCACTGCTCCGACTTCGAGCTGGTCTCGACCGAGTCCGTACGCTCCGGGGCGCTGATCGAGCTCTACTACACCGCGCAGCTGAAGAAGGGCAGCAGCTCGCGTGAGCTGCTGCAGGCACTCTCCGCGGTCAACAGCGGCCAGCGCGTCACCGTGCTGACGGGCTACGACCAGACCGACCTGTGATGCCTGGATCCATCGACGCCGAGCCCGACTCGACCGTCCCGCGCAAGCGCCTCCGGCACCGGCTGCCCCGGTCCTGGCGCCAGCACTGGAAGCTCGTCGCGCTCCTGGGCGCCTTCTCCCTCGCGCTGCTGGTCACGCTCCATGATGTGGGCATCAAGCCCTACATCACCGGCGACGTCGAGATCGCAGCGGCCGAGATCACCGAGGACATCGCCGGCTCCGTCGACCTCTTCGACACCTCCGTCGACCACGAGCTCTCGATCGACATCACCGATGTCGAGTACGACGACATGGTCGAGAGCTACCAGAAGGACGGCGAGAAGAAGTGGGTCACCGCCACGGTGACCATCGATGGCACCGTCATCAACGACGTCGCAGTGCGACTCAAGGGAAACTCGACCCTGATGGGGCTGCGCGGCACCGGGGGAGCCGGCGGCGGTGGCGAGGGAGGTCCCGGCCGGGGCGGCATGCAGCCCCCCGAGGGAATGGAGCTCCCCGAAGGCATGGAGATGCCCGAAGGCATGGAGATGCCGGAAGGCATGGAGATGCCGGAAGGGATGCAGATGCCCGAGGGCATGGAGCCCCCCGATGGGATGGAGATGCCCGAAGGCGGGATGGGCGGCGGCGTGGGCGGCGGCGGGATGGCCGCGATGTCCCAGGCGTCGGCCGACGACCCGACATCCCTCCCGCTGCTGCTCAGCTTCGACGAGAACGTCGAGGGCCGTGCGTACCAGGGCATGACCGAGATCTCCGTACGTCCCGGCAGCCCGGTCATCAACGAGGCCATGGCCCTCTCCCTGACCAAGGAGGCGGGTCTCCCGACCCAGGACTACGGCTATGCCGTCTACTCGGTCAACGGCAGCGACACGACGACCCGTCTGCTGCTCGCCCACCCCGACGAGAACATGGCGAACAACCTGTTCGACTCCCCGGGTTACCTCTACAAGGCCGACGCGTCCTCGCAGCTCGCCTACGTCGACGACGACCAGTCGTCCTACAGCGATCAGTTCAAGCAGATCAACTCCAGTGACGAGGGGACCCTGCAGCCGATCATCGACTTCCTGAAGTGGATGGACGAGGCCGACGACGAGGAGTTCGCCGCCGACCTGGACGAGTGGGTCGACGTGGACTCGCTGGCGGACTATCTGGCGATGCAGAACCTGATCACGAACAGCGACGACATGAGCGGCCCGGGTCAGAATTACTACCTCTGGTACGACCTGGAGTCCGAGAAGCTCTCGGTGATCTCCTGGGATCTCAACCTCGCCATGCAGGGGAACGCCACCCTCGGTCCCGACGACGAGAACGGCATGTTCGGCGGCATGTTCGGCGGTGGGAACCGCGGAACCGGCGGAGCCGGCGGAGCCGGCGGCATGCGGGGCGGGAACGCGCTCAAGGAGCGGTTCCTGGCGTCCGAGGAGCTGAAGGCCGTCTACACCGAGGCGTACTGGAAGCTGTTCGACAGGGTGTACGCCGACGGCACAGCTGCCGAAACGGTCGCGGGGCTTGCCGAGTCGGTGCCGACCAGCGACGCACTGAGTGCCGCGGACCTCGAGACGGCGATCGACTCGATGTCGGACTGGGTCGACCAGCGCACCAGCACCTTGAAGAAGGCACGGAAGGAGTGAGCGGATAGCAGAAGTGCCCACTCAGCGCGGATCCCCCGATCGCACGAGCAGGCACTTCTTCGTCGCTGGATCCCCCCGGAACAGCGAACCCCAAGATACTAGGGGAATGCGAGCCACAACTGCCACGTGAAGCCGGTAACAGAGCGGTAACCTTTGATGTGTTACCCGTCACACGCGGTGCGTTCAGTGGTCATAGGGACGAAACGTCCTACATTCCGGTGATTCCTTCGCCTTCGCCGGCCTGCTCGTCGAAGTTCTCGTGCTCGATCAGGTGCAGGACAGGCACGTGGAGATGGCGTCGGGCCTGGTGGGTCCAGTCGACGTGGAAGAACTCGGCGACCACGTGCGGGCGGGTCATGATGATCGCCTCCCGGCCGTCGACGGCCTCGACCTTGGCGCGCAGCGCCTTGACCGGGTCCTGGACGAGCTCGCCGTGGGCGGCGGCGCCGGAGGACTTCAGGACCTTCAGGGTCTGCTCGAGCGCCTTCTCGGCCTCGTCCTTGGCCTCCTCGCGCACCGCGTCGAGGTCGATCTCGTTCATCATCATCGCCGAGCCGAGGTATTCGGCCGCGCTGAGCGTGCCCATCGCCGACTCGATCCGTGCTGCGGCGTCCTCCAAGGGAAGCAGCACGTGGTAGACCGGGTCCTCGACCCCCTCGTGGAGGGAGTGGACCCGGGTTGCGTCGTCGAGGGTGATTGCCTGCTCGACCAGGAGTACGACGTCGTAGCTCATGAGTCGACCCTAGCCGGATTTATCTGAGCTTTTGAGCAGGACCCCCGAGCACTTCGGACAGCTCGTAGGCCACAGGTTCCTCGAGCTGCTCGTAGCCGCACGACTCCGGGTCGCGGTCGGGTCGCCAGCGCTTGAACTGGGCGGTGTGCCGGAACCGGCGTCCCTCCATGTGGTCGTAGCCCACCTCGAGCACCCGCTCCGGCCGCAGCGGGGTGAAGGACAGGTCCTTCCCCTGGGACCAGCGGCTCTGGGTGCCGGGAACCCGGTCGGGGTTGGCGGTGAGGAACTCCTGCCATCGTCCCCACGGGTGCTCCTCGATGGGGACGACCAGCTCCTGGAGCTCTTGCCACAGCTCGGCGCGTCGCGCGGCGGTGAAGGACGCCGAGACCCCGATGTGCTGGAGCTCCGGCTGACCGTCCTCGCCGGGGGCGTACAGGCCGAGCAGCAGGCTCCCGAGCAGCGGGTTCTCCGGTGTGGAGGTCTTGTGCTCGCGGTAGCCGGCCAGGACCACGTCAGCCGTACGCGAGTGCTTGATCTTCAGCATCGTCCGCTTGTCGGGGACGTACGGCGCGTCCAGCGGCTTGGCCATCACCCCGTCCAGCCCGGCGCCCTCGAACCGGGTGAACCAGTCCTGGGCGACCTCCGGGTCGGTCGTCGTCGTGCACAGATGGACGTTGTCCGAGGTCACCGAGGCGAAGGCGCCCTCCAGCGCCGCCCGCCGCTCCGTCAGCGGTTCGTCGAGGAACGACCTCTCGCCCAGCGCGAGCAGATCGAAGGCCGCGTACGCAGCGGGCGTCTCCTCCGCCAGCAGGCTGATCCGCGACGCCGCCGGGTGGATCCGCTGCTGCAGCACCTCGAACTCCAGCCGGTCCCCGATCGCGACGAAGATCTCCCCGTCGAGCACGATCTTCTCCGGCAGCGCCTTCCGTAGTGCCTCGACAACCTCGGGGAAGTAGCGCGTCAACGGCTTGGTGTTCCGCGAGGCCAGCTCCACCTCGTCCCCGTCCTTGAACACGATGCACCGGAACCCGTCCCACTTCGGCTCGAACGCGTACCCGCCGTCGGTCGGCACGTTCTTCACGGGCTTCGCCAGCATCGGCAGGATCGGCGGCATCACAGGAAGGTCCACCTGCTCACCGTAAGCGATGCGGCGCTCCCGGAGGTCGAGCTTGTCGAGACCTACTCCGCGGGCAGCAGCACGGTCGACAGCATCACCCGCTGCTTTCCGGCCGTCTCCTCGAGGTACGGCGCGAGCAGCTCGTTGAAACCCTGCTGGATCCGAGCGAGGTCGTCCGCGTCGACGTACATCGCGCCCGTGCCGAATCCGAGGTGGCTGCGAGTCACCTCGCCGAGGATCAGCGAGCCCTCGAACGTACGCAGCAGCTCCCCGACGAAGGCGAGGAACCCAGCCCGGAGCTGGTCGTCAGAGAGCGTCGCGAGCTCGGACTGCTCGACGTGGGCCATCTGCTCGCCGAGCGTGTAGGTGCGCTCGACGGTGCCTCGCACCCGCCGCTCCGATGCCACGGCGAGAACGCCGGCGTCGACGAGCGCGGCGATGTGTCGGTACAGCGTCGCCTGGGGCACGTCGGTCATCAACTCCCGCAGCTGAGCTGTGGTCAGGTCGCGACCACCCACCGCCTGCAGGATCCGCAGGCGGACGGGGTGCGCGACGACGGCGGCGATATTGCCTTGCGGCGGCATGAGGACCTCCATTATTCTCATTCTGAGAATGTTCCTGATCTGAGCATATTCTAGGAGACGAGATGACGACCCTCCGTGTCGAGGACCACGTGCTGACGCTCACCTTTCCCGGCTGGGAGCGCCTGATGGCGGGCCGCGCGGCCCACTCCGTCGCCATCACAGCGATCGACTCGGTCGAGATGCTGCCGGGCTGGAGCTCGGAGATCCTGGGCTGGCGCTCCGGGCTGGTGATCTCCGGCTTCCGCAAGCTGGGCACCTTCCGCCACCCCGACGGCACCCGGCGGCTGGTCTCGATGACGCGCGGACTGCCGCTGCTGAGGATTCGGCTTCACGACCGGGAGGCCGGCGCCGGCTTCGACGAGCTGCTGGTCAGCACCCCGGACGCCGCCGAGCTGGTCGCTCGGCTCGACGCCCGGGCGCGCTTGTGAACGCGGCGATCTCGGCTTGGCGCGAGACGCTCGACGGCCCGATCCTGCGGGCCGAGGCCCTGGCCAAGTCCTTCGGGCCGGTGCCGGCGCTGACCGCGGTCGATCTCCTCGCCCTGCCGGGAAGGGTGACGGGCTTCATCGGCCCCAATGGTGCCGGCAAGAGCACCACGCTGCGCATCCTCACCGGCCTCGTTCGCGCGGACCAGGGCACCGCGACGATCGATGAGGTCCCGTACGCATCGCTGAGCCGTCCGTCGCAGATCCTGGGGGTCGTCGGCGATCTGGCCGGCGCCCACCCGGGGATGACTCCGCGCGGCCACCTGCAGACCCAGGCCGCGCTGATCGGCGCACCCCGCGAGTGGGTCGATCAGGTGCTCGACGAGACCGGTCTGCACGACGTGTCGGGGCGACGGATCCGAGGGTTCTCGACCGGGATGAAGCAGCGGCTCGCCCTCGCGACCGCGCTGCTGGGGCGGCCCTCCGGGCTGATCCTCGACGAGCCGACCGAGGGTCTGGACCCCTCGGGCATCGTCTGGCTGCGCGGCCTGCTGCGTGCCTTCGCCGATGCCGGCGGGACGGTGCTGGTCTCCAGCCACATGCTCACCGAGCTGCAGCAGGTGATCGACGACCTGGTGCTTATCGCCGGAGGACGTTCCCTGTGGACGGGCTCCCTGTCCGACTTCACCGCCGAGCACGCCTCCCTGGAGGAGGCCTACCTGAACATGATCGAGAAGGAGATGGCATGCGCCGGCTGAACGACGCGGTCCGCGGAGAGGCCGTGCGCCTGACCGGGACCCGGTTGCCCCTGTGGGCGCTGCTCACCGCAGCAGCGTGCGGAGGGCTGCTCACCGGGATCGTCGGTCTCACCGGCCCGGAGAACGCGACCCCGCCGATGCCTGGCCTGGACACGGTCGAGGGCGTCTCGGCGGTCCTGAGCCTGCTCGGGGTCACCCTCTTCGCTCCTGCGCTGATTGGCACCGTGGCGATCACCGGCGAATACCGGCACCGCACCGTCGCCACCACGTTCCTCGCGGTCCCACGGCGCGGTCAGGTGCTGACCGCGAAGCTGATCGTCTACGGAGCGCTCGGCGTGGCGTACGGCCTGGTCCTGGCGCTCGCCGCCGTCATCGGCATCTATGCCGGCACCCTCGTCAACGGGATCGAACCGGGGCTCGGCCTGGCCGCCGTCGTGGGCACCACGGTGCGCTACGGCCTCGCCGCGGCCATCTACATGCTGCTCGGCGTCGCCATCGGCGCCGTCGCGCGCCACCAGCTCCTCGCGATCGGCATCACGCTCGGCTACTTCTACCTCGTCGACAACCTGGTGATGATCCTTCCAGGCATCAACATCGCCTATCCGTTCCTGCCCGGCGGGGCCACCGCGTCGCTCACCGGCTCGACGGCCCTGCTCGAGATGATCGCGGCCGAGACGGGGCTCAGTGGCCCCGTGGTCCAGACCCCGCTCCTCGGAGCCCTCGTCCTCCTCTTCTACGTCCTGGCCGCATCCGCGCTAGCCGCCGTCGTCTCCCTGCGTCGCGACGTGGTCTAGCCGGTCAGGTCGTCGCGGCGGCGTAGCGCTGCAGGAAGAGCGCCTCGGTCAGTGCCATGGTCGAGATCTCACCCGGGTCCACGCTCTCGTTCGGCGCGTGGATCAGCGCCTGCGGCTCCTCCACGCCCATCAGGATGATCTCGGCGTCGGGGTAGGTGTCGGTGAAGACGTTGCACAGCGGTATCGAGCCGCCCTGCCCGAGGGTTGCCATCGGCTTCTCGTAGGCCTCCAGCATCGCCGCGCCCATCGCCCGGTAGGCCGGTCCGTCGATCGTGGCCCGGAACGGCGAGCCGGTGGCTTCCACCTCGATCGTGACGTGGACACCCCAGGGTGCGGTCCGGTGGAGGTGCGCTTCGAGCGCCTTCTGCGCCACGTCCGGCGCGAGCCCGGGTGGGATGCGGAGGTTCAGCCGCGCCGCGGCCCTGGGCACGATCGCCGCCGCCGAGCCGACCACGGGTGGGCAGTCGATGCCGAGCACCGTGACCGACGGCCGGGCCCACAACATGTCCGACACCGAGCCGTCGCCGAGCAGATGGACCCCGTCGAGCAGTCCGGCGTCGCTGCGGAACTGCTCGCGCGGGTACGGCTCTCCCTCCCAGTGTCGGGTGTTGTCCAGCCCCTCGATCGTGGTGTTGCCGGCTGAGTCCCGCAGGCCGGCCAGCATCGCGATCAGGGCCGCGAGGGCGTCCGGGGCGGCACCGCCGAACATGCCGGAGTGCACCTCCGAGGCCAGGGCTTCGACAGTGACGACCACGTTGACCATGCCACGCAGGCTGACCGTTGCCGCCGGTTGGCCGACGGCCGCGTTTCCGGTGTCGCAGACCAGGATCGTGTCGGCGCGGAGCAGGTCCGCGTTGTCGACCACGAACGCCTCCAGGCCCCCGGTGCCCTGCTCCTCGGACCCCTCCACGACCAGCTTGAGGTTCACCGGTACGTCCTGCCCCAAGGCGCGCAGCGCCAGGAGGTGCATGAGGATGTTGCCCTTGCAGTCCGCCGTGCCGCGGCCGTACCAGCGCCGGTCCTTCGCGACCAGCTCGAACGGCGGTGTCTGCCAGGCGGCGTCATCGAGCGGTGGTTGCACGTCGTAGTGGGCGTAGAGCAGCACCGTGGGCGCGTCGGGCCGGGCGCACGGTCGAGAGCCGACGACGGCGTTGCTGCCGTCCGGGGTCTCCGCCAGCCGGGCATCGTCGAACCCGAGAGCCGCGAAGTGGTCGAGCACCCACTGCGCGGCACGGTGGCACTCCTCGGGCGGGAACTGGCGCGGGTCGGCGACCGACTTGATGGCGACCAGCTCGGCAAGCTCCGCCCGAGCCTGGGGCATGAGTTCCGTGATGCGGCTCCTCAGATCCATGTCTCACTCGCCTGCCACGTCATCGGTCTCGAGGTCGTCGACGAACTCGTTGAAGTCGTCCAGCTCGTCGGGGCAGTAGATCTCGATGATCAGCTTCTGGCCCTGGAAGACCCGGCTGTCGGCGACCACCGGGCGCGCCCCGGGACCGGTAGCGCCGTTCGCGAGCTGCGACAGCAGGATGGCGCGATTCAGCGCGTCGTTCGGGTTCTCGCAGGTCGCCCCACCGTCCGCGCCCAGGACCCGCACGATCCGGTCCTTGTCAGGGGTGTAAGCGCCGGCGTCCTCGAGGGCCGCGATCAGCTCATCGGCCTTCTCCTCGGCTTCCCGGGTCTCCCGGGCCGAGCTGAAGGCGATCAGCCCGGCGACGACGAGGACGCCGAGGAGGACCAGGGCGGTGATGTAGATCCAGTTGCGTTCGCGCTTGCTCTGCGTCTCCGTCGGGGTGCTCATGACGGGGTCACCTCCTGCGGCTCAGGCTGCTTCCACGACGGCTTGCGGAAGCGGTAGAACAAGAACGGCACGAGGAGCCCGAGCCCGAGTGCGCCGCCGCCGACGATCGCGAAGTAGACACCCGAGCTGCCGGACGAGAACTGCGAGGGCGGGATGAAGCCGACCAGGAGGGCGGCGAGGGAGGCCGCGAAGCCGACGCCGCACATCCCGACGAGCATGGGCGCGCGGTAGCCGCGCGGGTGGTCGGGATGCTTACGGCGTAGCTGGATCGCGGCCACGAACATCAGCAGGTACATGATCAGGTAGACCTGGGTGGTGATGACGGAGAAGATCCAGTAGGCGCTCGACACATTTGGGAGCAACGCGTACGCCAGGCCGATCACGGTGGTGATCAACCCCTGGACGACCAGGATGTTCTGCTGGACACCGTTCTTGTTGAGCTGCTGCAGGAAGGGCGGAAGGTAGCCCTCCTGGCGAGAGATCAGCAGCAGGCCCTTCGACGGCCCGGCCAACCAGGTCAGCATGCCGCCGAGGGATGCGGTGACCAGCATGATGCCCACGATCGGGGTCAGCCACTGCCAGCCGAAGTTCGCGAAGACCGCGTCGAAGGCCTGCATCACACCAGCGGTGAGGGAGAGCTCCTCAGCGGGCACGATCCAGCTGATCGCCAGCGCCGGGAGGATGAAGATCGCCAGGACCAGGCCCATGGCCAGGAACATCGACTTCGGGAACTCCTTGCCCGGGTCCTTCAGCGAGGACACGTGAACCGCGTTCATCTCCATGCCCGAGTAGGAGAGGAAGTTGTTGACGATGAGCACGAGGCTCGAGAGCCCGGCCCACACCGGGAAGATGTTCTCGGCGGTCATTGGAGCTGCGGACTCGTTGCCCTGCCCGAGGAAGACGACGCCGAGAAGGACCAGTACGACGCCCGGGATCAGGGTTCCGATGATCAGGCCGCCGCTGGCGAGGCCCGCGACTCCCTTGGTGCCGCGTGAGGAGATCCAGACACCCGACCAGTACACGACGATGATCACGCACGCGGTCCACACCCCACTGCTGGCCAGCTCCGGATTGAAGACGTACGCCAGGGTGCTCGCCACGAACCCCAGCAGGCTCGGGTAGTAGAAGATCGTCATCGCGAACTGGCACCACACGGCCAGGAAGCCCATCGGCTTGGAGATCCCCTCCGAGACCCACTTGTAGATGCCGCCTTCCCAGCCCGACGCGAGCTCCGCGGAGACCAGCGAGGTCGGCAGCAGGAACACGATGGCCGGGAGCAGGTACAGGAAGACGCAGGCCAGGCCGTAGACCGCCATCGTCGGCGCCGCCCGCAGGCTGGCGACCGAGCTGGTGGTCATCATCGCCAGCGCCACCCACGAGATCCAGGCGGTGGGCGGGATCTTGGCTCGCGTTGCCAGGTCCGCTGCTGCGTCCCCTGCGCTCATGGTGACCACCGCACCGGCGCGGGGATCCTGCAAGATCTGGTCATCCTCATCACTCCTTGCGAAAAAGCGACGGCAGCTGATGGCTCAGATTAGGAACGACATTCGCGCGTGTGGCTCATCCCAAAAGGATGATTCGTGGCTGACCATCTGTGGTTATCGTCCTCACCAGGAGGACACGATGACCACGACACAGTCACCAGTGCCGATCACGACCGAGGACTACACGGCTCGGATGAGCCGCGCGGTGGCCGACGCGACCGAAGCGGGGCTGGACGGGCTTCTGGTGACGCCCGGTCCTGACCTTGTGTGGCTCACCGGCTACCAGCCCACGGCCATCACCGAGAGGTTGACGGTGCTCGTCCTCGCGCCCGGCCGGCAGCCGACGCTGCTGGTGCCGACCCTGGAGCGGCCGGACGTCGAGCGTGCCGTGGGGGCACCGGGCCTCTCGACCGTCGACTGGACGGACGGCGAGGATCCGTTCGTACGCGCCAGCACCTTGATCCCCACTCGCGCCACGATGGGAATCGCCGACTCCGCATGGGCGATGCACCTGCTCGGACTGCAGGACGCGTTGCCAGAGTCCTCCTATCGGTCGCTGACGCAGGCCCTCCCCATGCTGCGAGCGGTGAAGGACTCCAAGGAGCTGGCCCGGCTGGCAGCCGCCGGGGCCGCCGCGGACGCGGTCTACGAGCAGATCCTCGGAGTCCGGTTCGCCGGCCGGAAGGAGACGGACGTTGCCGCCGACCTGGCCCGCCTGCTGCGGGAGTCCGGGCACGAGCAGGTCGACTTCACGGTGGTCGGCTCAGGCCCGAACGGCGCCAACCCTCATCACGAAGCCGGCGACCGCACCATCGAGGTCGGCGATGCGGTCGTCCTCGACTTCGGTGGGCTGATGTACGGCTACGGCTCGGACACCAGCCGCACGGTGTGCGTGGGGGAGCCTTCCGCGCTGATCCGCGAGGTCCACGAGGTCGTCCGCGCGGCGCAGCAGGCAGGAGTCGAAGCAGTACGCCCGGGCGTTGCCTGCCAGGAGATCGACCGGGCCGCTCGCAAGGTGATCACGGAGGCGGGGTACGGCGAGCGGTTCATCCACCGCACCGGGCACGGCATCGGCACCACGACGCACGAACCGCCGTACATGATCGAGGGCGAGGAGCAGCCGCTGGTGCCCGGGATGTGTTTCTCCGTCGAGCCCGGGATCTACCTCCCCGGAGAGTTCGGTGTCCGAATCGAGGACATCGTCACGGTCACCGAGTCGGGCGGCAGGCGCCTGAACCGCACGGAGCGAGACCTGAAGGTCGTCGGCTGAGACCTCAGGATCGTCAGGCGTGGCCGCCCTGCACTTCCTTGGCTGCGGCCTTGATGTCTTCCGCCTCGACCTTCTCGACGGTGGACTGAACGATGGTCTCTGCCCGCTCGAGGGCCTTGCGGATCTTGATCTCGCCGGGGTCCGAGACCAGGGCGAGCAGGCCGGAGTGTCCTGGTGTGATCGCATTCTCGAGCCGCTCCGCGAGCTCCTTGTTGTGGTGGCGCTGTCGCAGCTTGCCGACGAGCGCCCCGGCGCCGCCTGCGACTGCGGCACTGCCGAGGATCGACGGTGGGAAGACCACGCCGAGCGCGATGCCGCCGACGACGCCCCACTTGAGTCCCGACTTCGTGCTGTGGTCGGTCGCCTTCTGGATCTCCAGCCGGCCCTCGGCCGAGCGGTTGACCACGATGACGCCCTCGATCTCGACGGTGCGGCCGTCCTCGGCCGACTTGAGTGCCTCGTACGCCTCCCACGCCATGTCGGTGTCGCTGAAGTCCGCGATGATGAGGGTGTAGGCGCCGTCGGACACGGAGGCCGCGCTCACCTCGACGTCGGGGGTGTTCTCGTCTGCCATGACATCCGCTCCTTGGTGGTTGGGGTTCCACTCTCGAACGGTCCGTGGCCCGGCGGCATCACCCGTAGCGGGTGGGGTGGGCGTGCCGCTAAGAGGCCCCGATGATCACTGGCCCTGACGCGATCGGCGCCAGAACCCCCACGCCCACGTGAGGAGCAGGGCTCCGAGGATCGACCCGATCAACCCGGTCGGGTGGAGATCGAGGCCGTTGCCGGTCGCGAGGCTGAGCCCCAGACCGCCGATGAAGGAGCCCAAGAGGCCCGTCACCGCCGCAGTGGTCCAATCGATCTCCTTCATCGAACGACCGAGAACGAGTTGTGCCACGCCGCCTGCCACGATGCCGAACAGGATGATCGCGATGATGAGCATGTCGGCAACTTATCGCATCCAGGTGCTCTCATTCCGGTGTTGAACAACACTGCTCGACAATGTCGCCTTGATATGGACGTCGACGGGGCCAAACCATCTGGTCGTGCCGATTCCGGCGCTCAGGCGCTGCGGGTCTGGAGCCAGGTGACGCCTCCTCCGACCGCGTTCGTGTCAGCGTTCGACGGGACTCGGGGTGAGCAGGGACACGTCCAGGTCGCTGTTGCGGAGGCGGTAGACCTGAAGCCTCAGGTCGTAGTACTTCTCCGTCTCCCCGACCCAGTCCATGCCGATGCGGCGTGCGGCGTGGATGCCGTGCTCGTTCCGGGGTCGTACGACGGCGAAGATCTCCTCCTCGCCGTTGGCGAACGCGTAGTGGGCGAGAGCGTGCCCGGCTTCCGAGCCCAGTCCCTGGCCCCACGCCCAGGGGGCGAGCTGGTAGCCCACCTCCAGGTCTTCGCCTTCCGGAGGGAGCGGAAGGATCTGTGCTGAGCCTGCGATACGGCTGGTCTCGATCTCCTCGACCACCCATCGGCCGGTCGCGCGGCCGGCGGGTCCGGGAGGCGCGGCGAGCCAGTTGCTGATCGTCGCCCGCATGGTGTCGACGTCGGCGACCTGTTCCATGGCCGGCGCCAGCCACCGGGAGACCTCGGCGCTGCCGTAGATCTCGAGTGCCGCGGGAGCGTCGTCCTCGCGCCAAGGCCGAAGCCGCACCCGCGCCGTACGAATGGTCGATCCATCGATCGTGACGTCATCAGCCAACGTGAGCTCCTCGAAACGGTGTGCCGCGCCCGCCGACATCGCGTCGAGGAGACGGGGTGCGACACGGACGGTGGACTCGACGATAGCGCGCTCCGCCCAGCCCGGCGATGGATCATGCTGAGTCAGTGCGGTGTGCACAGCCTTTGCCGTCTACAGTTGTCCCGTGCGTTTCGGCGTACGTTCCCCGGTTGGTCTGCCGGCAGGGCCCGCCTGACTTTGAATCAGGACTAGCGACGTAGGTTCGACTCCTACCCGGGGAGCAGAAATCCCGCTCTGAACTGCGCCTTTGCAGAGCCAGGCGGGCCTTCTCGTTCCGGATGGCACACGAGGATGGCACACGACGGATCAGATTCGGTCCCGGTTGCTCGCCCTGGTCGACACCAACCGGTGAAGCCGAGCGGTCCAAGGTCAGAAGTAATCCACGGCGCGCTCGATTTGATCGAAGTCGGAGAGAAGTAGTTCCGCAGAGACTGTGGACGGGAGAGCGTGCACCTCGAGGCGGGTTTCAGCGCAAAGATCGGCGAGGGTAACTCCGAGGCGCATCACCGCAGTCCGTCCGGCCATCGTGTTGGGATCAGCGCCGACCAGCGGAGCGGCGGCCTCCATAATCCCCTTGTCACCACGCGAGCGCACGTCATCGAGCGCGTCCAGCCAGCGCCGAAGGCGCCCTGCCGGGTTGCCCATGTTCGGCTCCACGCCCGCGAACGTAGAAGGGCGGTTGATTGAGCCCGTCGCGGTCCGACTGGGGGTACCCAAATTTGGGGACGCCGACTCCGGGCGGGGGCGTGCGTCCGAGGACAAGCCACTTGGCGACGCCGGCGAACAGTGCCCGCATCCGCTCTTCGGCTCCCTTTACGTACTGTCTCCTGTTGGCAGGTAACCGCCTAAGTCGCGTACACGGGCATCGAAAAACGCCGCGGGCGCGGCCGTCCGGCTAGTTCCACTCGCGGGCGAGCCGGTTGCGACGGTCCTCTTCTCGCTTGGAGTAGGCGGCCGCGCGGATCGCTTCGTCCGACTCCAGCCCGCTGCCCAGCGCGCCGCCGACAGTGGCCGCCGACGCGACGAACCAACTCAGGACGAACAGGTCCCCGTAGCCAAGCGACATGCGGAGGTAGCCGCCCATGATGGCGGGGTCGAGGACGAACAGCGCCCACACCAGGTTCAGGACGTAGAGCGCGATATAGCAGATGATCACCCCGGCGGTCAGGGTCACCAGCGTCGAGGTGTTGTAGAGACGCGACCTCTCCCGGGCTTGAGCGGAGTTGTCGTCCGGCCTGTCCCACAGTCCACCGTCGAGGACGAGCCAACCGACGACGAGGGCGATCGAGGCGATCGATGCGATGACGAGGCGCCACCAGGACAGCGACCCGGCCAACAGCCACACGGTGGAGTTGATGGTGGCGATGGCCCCTGTCGTGAGTGCCGCGACCAGCGCTGTCTTGAGCCCGGGCACAAGCAGCCACGGCCGGTTGGCGAGAACCATGCCCAGGAGCAGCCGCCAGCGGCCACTGCGCCGAGGCAGCGGCACTCGGTGCCCGTTCTCGGAGGTGGGGTCGGCCATCCCGCTGACGACGTCGCGCAGTGCGTGTCTACTGCGCTTGTGCATGCGAAGGCCGCCGAGCGCGGGCAGCGACAGCACCGCCGTCCGTTGCTGCGGGTCGGTGTCGACCAGCAGGTATCGGCCGTCGCCGCCGCGAAGGGGGAGCTCGGTGAGCCCGACGACCACGTCCCAGTGACGTTCCTGAGCCCGATCCGTCAGCCGTGACAGCGCGGCCTCCACGTCCTCGCAAGCGACCGTGAACGGCTCACTGACTACCTCGATGTCCCAGTCGCGCCGATCCTCGCGGTTCGGCCGATAGCGGTCGCCGAACGCGCGCGCGATCTGAGTGGGCTTGGCGGGGTCGGCTACGAGGCCGACTTGAAGTGGCGTCATTCTGCCGAGGTACCCACGCCGCTCGCAGAAGACACCTCGGCAGATGGGTCGACTGCCTGCACGGGCTCGGAAGGAAAGGATCCGCTCATCGGCATGAGAGTGCGTCCGGCACGCGGCGAACTGGGCTACTCGCTCGGGGGGTAGGTCGTTCGGAACGTCCATACGGCCCGAGAAGGCCAGGGGTTCGAATCACCACGCTGGTGATCTAGGAGTCGCCAACCTGGACGGCACACAAGCGGCACACCGACCTAGACGCAGTCGCCGCTACTCAGTGGCACTCGTTCCCGCTCGGAGGCAGGTGAGAGCGTGCCTTTGAATCAGGACTAGCGACGTAGGTTCGACTCCTACCCGGGGAGCAGAAGCGGCCGCGGCTGGTCCGCCGCAGCATGGCAGAGTACCGGCCATGACCGCGTACTGGGTGAGCGTCTATCAGGAGATCCGCGACGAGCAGAAGATGGCCGCCTACTCGGCACTTGCTGGACCTGCGTTGAAGGCGGCGGGAGGCAGGATCATCGCGCGCGATCTCCCGGCGAAGGTCTATGAGGCCGGCATCGAACAGCGCGTGGTCATCATCGAGTTCGACTCCGTCGAGGCCGCGACCGCCGCGCACGACAGCCCCGCGTACCAAGAGGCCCTCGCGGCGCTCGGCGACGGCGTCGAGCGGGAGATCCGCATCGTTCCCGGGGTGTAGCCCACGCCGAGAGCCCCACGGCACGGTTCACGCGGCGTGGCGGCGGAGGAAGCCGCGGAGGATGTCGTTGAACGCCTCCGGGGCCTCGAGGCTGCTGACGTGGCCGCAGTCGGGGATGACGGCGAGGTCCGCGCCGGGAATCCGGCGCTCGAACTCGTGGGCGACGGACAGTGGTGAGCGGGCGTCGAGGGCGCCCCAGACGAGCTGGGTGGGCACCTGGATCGTGGCGAGGACGTCGGTCAGGTCGGCGTGAGCCATCGCGGTGAGGGCGGTGAGCATGCTGTGGCGGCGTACGTCGGCGGACATCGCCTCCAGCAACGGTACGAACGCCGGCGGGGGAGGGCCGGCGAAGAGTCCTGGGAGGGTTGGGTCGAAGCTGTCCGCTGGCTGGTCGCGCAGGCCGGCGAGGCGGGCGTCGGCCTCGTCGGGGCCGAGGGAGCCGCGCCAGCCGGCGTAGCCGTCGGCGAGAACCAGGCTTCGCGCCACCGCAGGGTGGCGTCGGTAGAGCTCGAGGATGACGGTCACTCCCCAGGAGATCCCGACGAGGGTGCATGGGGCGACGTCCAGGGCGCGGATGAGCCCGGCCAGGGAGTCGCCGTAGTCGCTCAGTGCGAAGTCCGCCGGGACGTCGGACGAGCCGCCGGCGCCCGGCTCGTCCCAGGCGATGACGGTGAACTCGTCGGCGAGGGCGTCGAGCTGGGGTGTCCAGGCCCGGCCGTCCTCGGCGCCGCCGTGGACGAACACGACCGCCGGACCGTTTCCGGCCCGCCGGAAGGCGAGGCGCAACCCGTCGATCTCGACGACATCCATGATCCGACGTTAGCGCGCTCGACGACGTCGTACGCCCTGCCCGAACCCGGGTCCGGGCGGGGGATCCCCTGATGCGCTCGCCGCGCCGATGTTCGTAGCGTCGGGAGCATGTCGATCCTCGCGAGCCAGAAGGGGCCGGTGGCGCCCCCGGCGCGGGCCGCCGGCCCGACCGTCGTCGCCGTCGCGGTGCTGATGGCGTTGGGCTGCCTGGCATTCGCCGGGGCGAACGTGTTCTTCGAGGCCACCGATCGCTTCGCCGAGGGCCGCTATGCCGAGTACGCCGCCGGGCTCTCGGTGATGAACTGGACAGTCACGAGCCTGAAGGTGCTGGGTGCCGCGGTCGCACTGCTGTCGGTGGCCGCACGCCCGGTCCGGTTCGTGACGCCATGGGTCATGTCGGTGCTTCTCTGGGGTGCCTTCGCGACGCTCGCGCTCGACGCGGTCGGCAGCACGGTCGAGGCCGGTGCGATCCTGCTGGGAGCGAGCGGCGACCCGGCCGACCTCGGCCCACGGTCGGTGGCGTACCTCCTCGGATCGGTCGTCTCGGCGGCGGGATTCGGGGTGCTCGCCGTGTCCTACCTGCGGAGGTACGCCGTCTCGAAGGTCACGGTCATCCTGGGCGTGCTCGGTGGCCCGGTACTCCTCGGAATACTGTTCCTGGGCCTTCCCGGACTGCTCGTCCTTCTCGGGGTCATGCCGCCCGGCTGACCCCGGCCGTCGTCATTGATGGCCACGCGCCGTTCATCTTCGTGTAAGGTCGCCGGGCTTCCTGCGTACGTCCGCGTGTCGCGTTGGTGATTGCGGGGACGCGCAGGGTGGTATGGATACTGGCCTGTATCAAGGTCGTGGGGGAGCAGGGTGTAAAGTCGCCCAAACTAATCGACAAACACTTGGAGGAAGCGTGGGCATGGAGCCGATCATCGGTTACGTACCTGGCGTGTTCGATCTCTTCCACATCGGTCACCTCAACATGCTGCGCCAGGCGCGAGAGCGCTGCGACACGTTGATCGCGGGTGTGGTCTCCGACGAGGTCTGCGAGACGACCAAGGGGATCATCCCGACCGTCCCGCTCGTCGAGAGGCTGGAGATCGTCGAGGCGATCGGGATCGTGGACGCGGTCTACGCCGAGCGCACCACCGACAAGGTCGACTCCTGGCGCGAGGTCGGGTTCACCCACCTCTTCAAGGGCGATGACTGGAAGGGCACCGAGAAGGGCGACGCGCTCGAGAAGAAGATGGCGTCGGTCGGTGTCGAGGTCGTCTACTTCCCCTACACGCTCCAGACCAGCAGCACCGCCCTGCGGAAAGCCATCGCGCGAGAGGATGCCCAGGTCTCGTGACCGGCAGTGCCCCCACACCTGGCGGACAGTTCGAGATCTCCGACGATGGGGTCCTTGTCCGGGACTCCTCGACGCCGGTCCTGATCCTCTCCGTCGACGGCCAGTACGTCTGGTCCCTCACCCCCGACCGCGACGGCCACCGGGTCGACTCAGGCACCATGGTGCCGTGGCCGACCGTGCTCACCCGCTTCCTGGACGGCTCCGCGACGGTCACCATCGCCGACTACGACGGCGAGGTGCTCTTCGAGGACAAGGTCGTTCTCGGGTCCGGTGAGGGCAACATCTCGATCGTCGACGGCAGCGGCAACCCGCTCAGCGTCGACAAGGTCGGCCACCTGACCCGCTCCTTCGAGGCCACCGACGAAAGCATCCGCGCGGAGATCCTCGACGGCACCCAGCGCGTCCTCGCCGACCTCCGCGACGTGGTCGGCGTCGAGGCCTACCTCAACTACGGCGCGCTCCTCGGCGCGATCCGCGAGGGCCGGATGCTCGGCCACGACTCCGACACCGACGTCTGCTACCTCTCCAAGCACACCTTCCCCGCCGAGATCATCTCCGAGTCGTACGCCATCGAGCGCACGATGCGCGAGCGCGGCTGGAGCATCCTGCGGATGTCCGGCGGCGACATCAAGGTGCTGCTCGAGGTCTCGGACGGCCGCAAGGTGCACATCGACATCTTCGTGGCGTTCTACGTGCCCGACAAGGACGGCGAGCCGGTCTTCTACCAGCTCGGCAACCGCTCCGGCCGGCTGCGCCGCGAGGCGATCGTGCCGGTCTCGACGATCAACCTGCACGGCTATGACTTCCCGGCTCCCGCCGAGCCCGAGGAGATGCTGGCCTTCATCTACGGCCCGAAGTGGCGCACGCCGGACCCGTCGTTCAAGTACGCGGACCCGCCCGCGGGCGTACGCCGTCTGGACGGCTGGCTGCGCGGTTTCCGCACCGACATGGGGTTCTGGACCGAGTTCCACAACACCCACGGCAGCGAGCTGGAGAGCAAGCAGTCCTACTTCGCGACGCAGGTCGCCAAGCAGCTTCCCGAGGGCGCCAAGGTGGTCGACCTCGGCTCCGGCGCGGTCGGGCGCGACGGTCGCTTCTTCGCCCGCAAGGGACACCAGGTGCACTCGGTGGACTTCTCCCGGGCCGCGGTGGCCGCCGTACGCCGCCGGGCCGAGCGCCACAAGCTTCCGCTGGTCTCCGACCAGCTCATCCTCGGCGAGCTCCGTTCGACGCTGACGCTGGGCGCGCGGCTGGCCCGCGATCCGCACCATCTCTACGCCCGCGACCTGGTCGGCTGCCTCGACAAGGCGGCCCGGCACCAGCTCTGGACCCTGTCGAAGATGGCGCTGCGGCCCGGTGGCGGCAAGCTCTACCTCGAGTTCGCGGCGACCGGTGAGAACCTGCCCGAGCCGAAGCCCGAAGGCCTCGTACGCCGCGTGGACCCCGCGCTCGTCCAGGCCGAGATCGAGGCGGCCGGCGGTGTGGTCGAGCACCTCGAGATCGTCGACGGCCGGGACATGCTCGACGATCCGCTGCCGCGGGTCGCGCGGCTGCGCGCGTCCTGGCCTTCTCCCCAAAATCTGGCACAGCAGTCTGCAGAAGGAAACTGACATGTCCGACGATTCCGGCATCAAGAACATCGCTCGCGGCGCCCGTGACGCGGCCCGTACGCGTGCCTCGCTGGTGCGCCGCATCGAGGCTCTCGAGGCCGAGGTGCAGGAGCAGCGCCAGCTGAACCGGCGCGTCGCCGAGCTGACCGACGTGGTCGCCGAGCTGCTCATCCCGCTGCAGGACGCCGACAAGGAGAAGGCGGAGAAGGTCCTCGCGGCGTACCGCGCGAAGATCTGATCTGATCAGCCCAGCGCTTCGAGGGCCTGCCTGAGGTCATCGATCCGCTGGCTGAGCCGACGGCGGGCATCGCCACCGGGGCCCATGTCGGCACCGACGTCCAGGTCGGCCACAGCCTCCTCGACGCCGGAGAGGCGGGAGCGGAGGTCGGCGACGACGTCGACATCGACCCGGCCGGGCACCGTTGCGCGGCGCTCGTCCAGGGACCGGCGCAGCAGGTCCGCCTGGGTGCTGAGCTTGCGGCTGGCGTGCCACAGGTCGACGAAGACCTGCACCTTCGCGCGCAGCAGCCACGGGTCGAACGGCTTGGCGAGGAAGTCGGCGGCACCGGTCGAGTAGCCGCGATAGGCCAGATGGGTGTCGAAGTCGTTCGCGGTCAGGAAGATGATCGGGACGTCCTTGGTGCGCTCCCGCGCCTTGATCCGCGAGGCCGTCTCGAAGCCGTCCATCCCGGGCATCTGGGCGTCGAGCAGGATCAGCGCGAAGTCGTCGTGGAGCAGGGCGCGCAGCGCGTCCTCGCCGGATCCCGCGCGTACGAGGGTCTGGTTGAGCGAGCCGAGGATGGCCTCAAGCGCGACCAGATTGGCGGCACGGTCGTCGACGAGCAGGATCTTGGCCGTCCCCTCCAGATGGCGATCACTCATGAGAGCCACAACCGGAACAGCGAGAGCAGGTCGGCGACGTCGACCGGTTTGGTGATGTACTCCGAGGCCCCGGCGGCGAGGCTGTCCTCGCGGTCACCGGTCATCGCCTTCGCGGTCAGCGCGATCATCGGCAGGCTCTTGAACTGCGGGATGTCCCGGATCAGGCGCATCGCGGTCAGGCCGTCCATGCCCGGCATCATGATGTCCATCAGCACGAGGTCGACACCCGGCTCCCGCTGGAGCGCCTCGATCCCGGCCTCCCCGGACTCCGCGTAGATGACGTCGATGCCGTGCTGCTCGAGCGCGCTGGTGAGCGCGAAGACGTTGCGTACGTCGTCGTCGACGATCAGGATCCTTCGACCCACGAACTGGCCGTTCGGGTCGGCCGGCTCGGGGACGTACGATCTGGAGGGCTGGGGCCCAGGTCTGCCCAGCAGCACGCTCACGTCGTCGATCGCCTCCTCGGTGGTGGCCGGTGTCCTGAGGGTCATCGCCTGGGTGTACCTGTCCAGCCGGCTCTGCTCGGCCTTGGTCACCTCGCCGACCCTGCTCAGCACGACGGGGATGTTCTTGGTGCGCTTGTGGGTGCGCATCCAGCGGAGTACGTCGAAGCCTCCTTCCGCCGGCGGAAGGTCCAGGACCACACAGTCGACGTCGCGGTCGGCCAGGACCGCCTGAGCCTCCTCGGGCGATGTGCCGAAGACCGTCTCGACCTCGTCGACCGAGCCGAACAGGGCCTCCACGACGGCGCTGGTGCCGGGGCCGGACTCGTCGCTGCCGCCGCTGAGGACCAGCAGGACCTGGTCGGCTCTCCTGTCGGTCGCACTCTGCTCGTCGACAGCAGGGGTGGCGGGCTGGGCGTCGACCGTCTCGAAGCTGATCCTGGGGACGTACAGGGTGAAGGAGCTGCCGTGGCCGGGCTCGCTCTTGACCTGGATCTCGCCGCCGATCAGGTGGGCGACCTCGCGGCTGATCGACAGGCCGAGGCCGGTGCCGCCGAACTTGCGGCTGATCGTGCCGTCGGCCTGCTGGAACGCCTCGAAGATGACTCTCAGCTTCTCCGGGGGGATGCCGATGCCGGTGTCGACCACCGAGAACGCCAGCACCGAGTCGGCCTGCTGCAGGCGCGATGTCGAGAAGCGTTCGCCGGAGGCGTTGCGGATCAGCAGCCGGACACCGCCGCCGTCGGTGAACTTCACCGCGTTGGAGAGCAGGTTGCGCAGCACCTGCTGCAGACGGTGCTGGTCCGAGCGGAGCACGCGGGGCACGTCGGGGTCGACGCTGACGATGAAGTCGAGGTCCTTCTCCGCGGTCAGCGGTCGGAAGGTCGCCTCGACGTACTCGACCACCGAGGTCACCGCGACGTCGGTGACATGGACGTCCATCTTCCCCGCCTCGACCTTGGACAGGTCGAGGATGTCGTTGATCAGCTGGAGCAGGTCGGTGCCGGCACCGTGGATGGTGCGGGAGTATTCGACCTGGCGGGAGTTGAGGTTGCCGTCGACGTTGTCGGAGAGCAGCCGGGCCAGGATGAGCAGCGAGTTGAGCGGCGTACGCAGCTCGTGCGACATGTTGGCCAGGAACTCGGACTTGTAGCGGGACGAGAGGGCGAGCTGCTCGGCGCGCTCCTCCAGGCCACGCCGGGCGTCCTCGATCTCGAGGTTCTTGATCTCGATCGCCTGGTTCTGGTCGGCCAGCTGGCGCGCCTTCTCCTCGAGGGCGGCGTTGGACTGCTGCAGCTCCACCTGCTGACGCTCGCCCTCGTCCTGCTTGTCCTGCAGCTCGGCGGCGAGCCGCTGCGACTCGACCAGCAGCTCCTCGGTGCGCGAGCTGGCCATGATCGCGTTGAGCGAGACCCCGATCGACTCGGCGAGCTGCTCGAGGAACTGCATGTGGACGGTGCTGAACGGCCGGAACGAGGCGAGCTCGACGACGCCGATCACCTTCTCCTCGAAGACCACCGGGAGCACCACGATCGAGGTCGGGGCGGCCGACCCGTGGCCGGAGGAGATCCGCAGGAAGTCGGCAGGCACGTCGCGGACGATGATCGGCTGCCGGTCGTAGGCGGCCTGCCCGACCAGGCCCTCGCCGACGGCGAAGACGTCGGGGACGTCGGGGCCGGGCTGGTAGCCGTAGGAGGCGATGCGGCGCAGGACCTTGGGGCCGCCGTACTCGGAGGTCTGGTCGGTGAGGAAGATCGAGCCCTGCTGCGCGCCGACCAGCGGGGTGAGCTCGGAGACGATCAGCCGGGCGACCTCGAGCAGGTCGCGCCCGCCCTGCATGTGGCCGGTGAACCGGGCCAGGTTGGTCTTGAGCCAGTCCTGGTCCTCGTTGGCCCTGGTCGTCTCGCGGAGCGAGTCGATCATCTCGTTGAGGTTGTCCTTCAGGTCGGCCACCTCGCCGGCGGCGCCGACGGTGATCTGCCGGCTCAGGTCGCCCTGGGTCACCGCGGCGGAGACCTCGGCGATCGCGCGGAGCTGGGTGGTCAGCGTGAGGGCGAGCTGGTTGACGTTCTCCGTCAGCCCGCGCCAGGTGCCGGAGACGTCGGCGACCTCGGCCTGGCCACCGAGCTTGCCCTCGGTGCCGACCTCGCGGGCGACACGGGTGACCTCGTCGGCGAACGACCCGAGCTGGTCGACCATGGTGTTGATGGTCGACTTGAGCTCGAGGATCTCGCCGCGGGCGTCGACGGTGATCTTCTGGGTGAGGTCGCCGCGGGCGACCGCGGTGGTGACCTGGGCGATGTTGCGGACCTGGGAGGTCAGGTTGGAGGCCATCGAGTTGACCGAGTCGGTCAGGTCCTTCCAGGTGCCCGAGACGTCGTGCACGTCGGCCTGGCCGCCGAGGCGGCCCTCGGTGCCGACCTCGCGGGCGACGCGGGTGACCTCGGCGGCGAAGGAGGAGAGCTGGTCGACCATGGTGTTGATGGTCGACTTGAGCTCGAGGATCTCGCCGCGGGCGTCGACGGTGATCTGCCGGCTCAGGTCGCCGCGGGCCACCGCGGTGGTGACCTGGGCGATGTTGCGGACCTGGGCGGTCAGCGTGCCGGCCATGAAGTTCACCGAGTCGGTCAGGTCACGCCAGGTTCCGGAGACGCCGGGCACCGCAGCCTGGCCGCCGAGCTGACCCTCGCCACCGACCTCGCGGGCGACGCGGGTGACCTCGTCGGCGAAGGAGGAGAGCTGGTCGACCATGGTGTTGACGGTGGTCTTGAGCTCGGCGAGCTCGCCGCGTACGTCGACGGTGATCTTCTGGGAGAGGTCGCCGCCTGCGACGGCGGTGGTGACCTGGGCGATGTTCCGGACCTGGTTGGTCAGGTTGGTCGCCATGGAGTTGACGGAGTCGGTGAGGTCCTTCCACCGGCCGCCGACGCCCGGCACCTCGGCCTGGCCGCCCAGCTTGCCGTCGGTGCCGACCTCGCGGGCGACGCGGGTGACCTCGTCGGCGAAGGCGGAGAGCTGGTCGACCATGGTGTTGACGGTGGTCTTGAGCTCGGCGAGCTCGCCACGTACGTCGACGGTGATCTTCTGGGAGAGGTCGCCGCCGGCCACCGCGGTGGTGACCTGGGCGATGTCGCGGACCTGGTTGGTCAGGTTGGAGGCCATCGAGTTCACCGAGTCGGTGAGGTCCTTCCACCGGCCGGCCACGCCGGGAACCTCGGCCTGACCTCCGAGGATGCCCTCGGTGCCGACCTCGCGGGCGACACGGGTGACCTCGTCGGCGAAGGTCTGCAGGGTGGCCGTCATCGAGTTGAGCGTCTCGGCCAGCTCGGCGACCTCGCCGCGCGCGGTGACCGTGATCTGCTGCGACAGGTCGCCGAGGGCGACGGCCTTGGCGACCGAGGAGATCCCGCGCACCTGAGAGGTCAGGTTGGAGGCCATCGTGTTGACCGAGTCGGTCAGGTCACGCCAGGTGCCGGATACGCCGCGGACGTCTGCCTGGCCGCCGAGGCGGCCCTCGGTGCCGACCTCGCGGGCGACACGGGTGACCTCTGCGGCGAACGAGGACAGCTGGCTGACCATCCGGTCGACGGTGTCCTTGAGCTGCGCCATCTCGCCGGAGACCTCGATCGTGACCGTGCGGGACAGGTCGCCGTTGGCGACCGCCGTGGTCACCTCGGCGATGTCGCGGACCTGGGCGGTCAGCTTCGACGACATGGTGTTGACCGCGTCGACGAGGTCGCGCCAGGTGCCCGACGCGTTGCGCACGCGGGCACGGCCGCCGAGCTTGCCCTCGGTGCCGACCTCGCGGGTGACCCGGGCGATCTCCTCGGTGATCGTGGCGAGCTGGGTGACCAGGCCGTTCACGCTCTTGGCGACCAGCAGCGGGTCGCCCTTGAGGGCGCGGCTGCCATGGCGTACGGCCATCGTCTGGGTCAGGTCACCGGCGGAGACCGCGGCGACGACCCGGGCGACCTCGGCGGTCGGGCGGGCCAGGTCGGCGACCAGGTTGTTGGCGTCCTCGACGGCACCGGCCCAGGTGCCGCCGCCGATGCTCGGCCGGAGCCGCTCGTCGTGGTGGCCGTCGCGGCCGGCCTCACGACGCACGCGCGCGAGCTCGTCGGTCAGGTGGCTCAGCCGCTCGGCGATCTCGTTGTGGACGGAGGCGAGGTCACCCAGCGGCCCGTCGACAGGCTCGAGTCTGCCGCTGAAGATCCCGTCGCGCATCGCGGTCATCGCGTCCTTGAGCCGGCGCAACGCGATCGGATCGACCGCCACCTGCTCAGGACGTGCGGAGTCGGCCGGCATATCGGCCGATGTGCCCGACGCTGACGGCATTTCGCCTCCTATCGCGCGGAGTCGCGCGTCTTCTGAAGTGTCGCACCCATCGGCTCCCTGGGGCTGACAAAATGATCGTTCCCCACCGATTCTGGTCATTCCTTGACCTACCTGGGATTTTCCTTCGCCTGATCAGTGCGTTTCCGGCGGCAAACGGGTGCAGAATCGTCGGTGGCCATGAGCACCGGAGTCAAGACGCTCTCGCGCACCTTCGAACCGGCACCTACGTCGGTCTCCGAAGCGCGCCGTTTCGCGCGCAAGGTGCTGGCCGAATGGGGCCTCGAGGACCTCGTCGACGACGCCATCCTGCTGACCAGCGAGCTGGTCACCAACGCCGTCACCCACGCCGGCACGCCAATGACCGTCGTGGTCGTACGCGAGGTGGACCGGCTCCGGATCGACGTCGTCGACCAGCACCCGACCCGGGTGCTCCCGCTCGGTGTCAACGCCCACCCCGGCACCGGCGAGCACGGCCGCGGGCTGCTCATCACCTCGGCGCTGGCCACGTCCTGGGGTGTGGAGTACCGCAAGGACCACAAGCGGGTCTGGGCCGCGTTCGCGCTGGTGGAGGAGACCCTCGGCGCCGAGGCGCCCGCCGGTGACGGGCCGGAGGACCGGGACGTACGCCGCCGGGAGCCCGCCTCCGCCGGCCAGGATCCGCTGGGACTCGCCGGGCTGACGCTCAACCAGCTGCCGCTCGCGGACATGCTCGAGCTGGTGGTGGAGCAGACCCGGGACCTGTTCGGTGCCGATGCCGCGTACCTCCTGCTCGAGGACGAGATGGAGGACCGGTTCGTGGTGGCTGCCACGAGCGGGGCGGCGGCCGCGATCCAGGGGCGGAGCGTACGCCGCGGCGAGGCCGGTGCGCCGAGCCTCAAGGCGTCGTTCCGGCCGCTGTCGATCGCCGACCTGCGCGCGACCCCGGTCGAGCTGCTCCGGAGCCTCGAGCTGGGCTCGCTGGTGACCGCGCCGGTGGCCTTCGACGGCCGGGTGATCGGGATGCTGGCGGTCGCCCGGGCCGAGCCGGGCAGCTTCACCACGGAGGACGGTGCGCAGCTGCAGCGGGTCGCGGACTGGGCCGCGCCCAGCGTCGACCGCGCCTCGACCCGGGCCGCGGACAGCGAGCGGCGCGCGTGGCTGGCGTTCCAGAGCGAGGCCAGCGTGATGCTGGCCGCGTCGCTGGATCTGGAGACGACGACGGCGATGACCGGGCAGATCGTGGTTCCGCGGCTGGCGACGTGGTGCGGCATCTACCTCAACGATGCCCGTGACCATCCGCGGCTCCAGTTCGCGTGGCATGCCGACGAGCACCAGCTCGATGCGGTGCGGGACGCGTTGGAGGACGCGGAGCCGGACGGTCCGGAGGCGCCGGCCGCTCCCGACGTCGAGGGTGAGGTCGCGATCCTTCCGCTGGAGGCACGCAACCGGATCATCGGCTGGCTCACCCTGGGGCGGCCGGCCGGTGAGCCGTTGCGTCGCGAGCGCCTGATGGTGGCGGAGGCGGTGTCTCGCCGGGCGGCCCTGGCCATCGACAACGCCCGCGCCCACACCGAGCTGCAGGAGATCGGCCAGTCGCTGCAGCGCAGCCTGCTGCCGGCGGTGCTGCCGGAGATCCCCGGCGTCGACATCGGGGTGGGCTACGAGCCGACGGGGGAGTTCAACGACGCCGGCGGCGACTTCTACGACATCTTCGCGCTCGGTGCGGGGCGCTGGGGCTTCATGGTGGGCGACGTGTGCGGTGTCGGGCCGGAGGCGGCCGCCATCGCCGGGATGTCGCGCCACACGGTGCGGGCGCTGATGCGAGCCGGCATCCCGATCGCGCCGACCCTGGAGCGGCTCAACGCCGCGATCAGCGACGAGGGCCTGCGGGGCCGGTTCATCACGCTCGTGTGCGGCACGCTCGAGGTCACCGCCGCGTCCCGCTTCCGGATGCGGCTCGTCTGCGCCGGCCATCCGCCGCCGTTCCTGGTGACTCGGACCGAGCCCGGTGTCCCGGCCCGCCGGGTCGGCCGGCCGCAGGCGCTCCTCGGGGTGCTCGACTCGGTCGACTACATCGAGGAGGAGGTGACGGTGGCGCGCGGCGACCGGCTCGTCGTCGTCACCGACGGAGTCCTCGAGCGGCGTTCCGGGGACACGATGTTCGAGGAGGCAGGGGTCGAGGCCGTTCTCGCCACGGGGATCGACGTGGGAGCGCAGGCCGTCGCCGACCGGCTGCTGCGGGCGGTCAGCGACTTCTCCTCCTCGCCGCCGTCCGACGACATGGCTGTTCTCGTCCTCGACCTGGCACGGGCGCAGTCTCCTAGGTCGCGCTGAACTCCTCGTGGCCGAGCACCGCGAGCAGCCGGATCTTCTGCTCCGCCTCGCTCCCGGGCACCGGCGTCAGCACCAGCAGGGCCTGGCCCTGGTCCTGGGCGGACAGCACCTGGCAGTCGACGTCGATGCGCCCGACCTGCGGGTGCAGCAGCGTCTTGTGGTCCTCGAACCGGTGGGTGACCTCGTGCCGCTCCCACAGCTCGCGGAACTCTTCGGACCTGGGGAGCAGGAGGCGTACGAGTTCGCCGGCGCGGGAGCTCTCGCCGAGTGCTCCGTAGGCCATCCGCAGGCTCGCCACCAGGCCACGGCCGTGCGTGACGTGGTAGTCCGGCGGGTAGACGTCGCGCGTCGAGGGGTCGGTGAACCAGCGGTAGGCCTCGCAGCGGTCCCAGCCGGTCAGCGCCGCCCGGTCCCCGAAGATCGTGGTCGCGAGCCGGTTGGCGACCAGCGTCTCGCCGAGTGCGGACATGATCATCGCCGGAGTGTCCTCGAGCCGGTCGAGCACGCGCAGCAACGCCGGCGCGACATGGCCGTCCTCGAACGTACGCCGCGGGGCGTTGTGTCCGGCCAGCCGGTAGAGGTGGTCGCGCTCGTCGATGGTCAGGCGTAGCGCCCGGGCGAGCGCGGAGAGCATCTGGTCGGAGGGCTGCGGCCCGCGCTGCTGCTCGAGGCGTACGTAGTAGTCGGTCGACATCCCGGTCAGCGCGGCCACCTCCTCGCGGCGCAGTCCCGGCGTGCGCCGACGGGGCCCGGCGACCAGGCCGACGTCCTGGGGGCGGAGCGCCTCACGGCGGCGTCGGAGGAAGTCGGCGAGGGAGGCGCGGTCCATGTCGACCATCATGCGGCTCCGGTCGGTGCGTATCCAGGGACCGCCGCTCCCACGATCACCAGGTCTCTCCCGCCGGCGCGGACGCCGCCGCAGGGTGGAGGCATGAACATCACCGGAAACACCATCTTCGTCCCCGGAGCGACCTCCGGGATCGGTCTCGCTCTCGCGCTGCGCCTGAAGGAGCGCGGCAACACGGTCATCATCGGTGGCAGGCGTACGTCGCTGCTCTCCGAGCTGGCGCAGGTGCACGGCTTCGAGACCGTCCGCATCGACACCGCCGACGCCGCCTCGATCGCCGAGGCGACCGCCGACGTGGTCACCCGCTTCCCGGAGCTGAACGTGCTCGTCGCGATGGCCGGGATCATGCGCCCCGAGGACTGGACCACGCCGGGCTTCCTCGCCGATGCCGAGGCGACCGTGGTGACCAACCTGCTCGGTCCGATCCGGCTCATCGACGCGCTGGTGCCGCATCTGCGGGAGCGTCCCGGCGCCACGATCCTCACCGTCTCCTCGGGTCTGGCCCACACGCCGCTGCGGTTCACGCCCACCTACAACGCCACCAAGGCGGCGATCCACCAGTTCTCCGAGTCGATCCGGATGCAGCTGGAGCCGATCGGGATCCAGGTCACCGAGCTCGTGCCGCCGGCCGTCCGGACCGCCCTGATGCCGGGCCACGAGAGCTCCGAGCACGCGATGCCGCTGGAGACCTACATCGACGAGGTGATGGCCCTGTTGGAGGCGTCTCCCGAAGCGCATGAGGTGCTCGTGGAGCAGGTCAAGCTGCTGCGCTACGCCGAGGTGCGCGGCGACTACGACCAGATCATCGGGCTCCTCAACGCGGCCGAGGAACGGGTCCGCTGACCCCGGGTCCTCGCTCGATCCGGGGGTCCTAGACTGAGGCAACATGAGCGAGCTCACCGTGATCGTGCTGGCCGCCGGCGGCGGCACCCGGATGAAGTCCAAGACTCCCAAGATGCTCCACCAGATCGCGGGCCGGAGTCTCGTGGGCCATGTCCTGGCCGCGGTCTCGGAGGCCGGCGCGTCCCGTGTCGTCGCGGTCGTGGGCCACCAGCGAGAGCTGGTCGAGCCGCACATCGCCGAGATCCTCCCCGAGGCCGTGATCGCGGTCCAGACCGAGCAGCTCGGCACCGCCCACGCGGTGCGGGTGGCGGTCGAGGCGGGCGCGGTCTCCGGCGGGACCGTCGTGGTGACGTACGGCGACACGCCCCTGCTGCGCGGTGAGTCGCTGCGCGCGCTGGTGTCCGACCACGAGAGCGCCGGGCGGGCCGCGACGATCCTGAGCGGGATCGTGGCCGAGCCGTTCGGCTACGGCCGGATCCTGCGTGCCAGTGGTGGGCCCAGCGCCGGGGTCAGCGGGATCGTCGAGGAGAAGGACGCGACCGACGAGGAGCGGGCGATCACCGAGATCAACTCGGGGATCATCGCCTTCGACGGGGCGTTCCTGGCCGGGGTGCTTCCGCGGATCGGCAACGACAACGCCAAGAAGGAGTTCTACCTCACCGACGCGATCGCGCTGGCGGTCGCCGACGGGCTCGGGGTGGACGCGTTCGTCCTCGACGACGTCAGCGAGGCCGAGGGCGCCAACGACCGGGCCCAGCTCGCGGCGCTCGGGAAGATCCTCAATGAGCGGATCGTGACCCGGTGGATGAAGGACGGGGTGACCGTGATGGACCCGGCCACGACCTGGATCGACGCTGACGTCGAGCTCGCGCCCGACGTCACCATCCTGCCTGGCACCCAGCTGATCGGTGCCACCCGAATCGACGAGGACGCGGTGGTCGGCCCCGACTGCACGCTGAAGGACACCGAGGTCGGCCACGGCGCCCGGGTGGTGCGTACGCAGGCAGAGCTCGCGGTCGTCGGACCCGGTGCCAACGTGGGGCCGTTCTCCTACCTGCGCCCGGGCACGGTGCTCGGCGAGGAGGGCAAGATCGGCGGCTTCGTCGAGGTCAAGAACTCGACCATCGGACCGGGCGCCAAGGTGCCGCACCTGTCCTACGTCGGCGACGCGACGATCGGCGAGGGCACCAACATCGGGGCCGGCACGATCTTCGCCAACTACGACGGGGTCAACAAGCACAAGACCCGGATCGGGCGGCACGTGAAGTCGGGATCGGGTGTGACCTTTGTCGCCCCGGTGGTCGTCGGAGACGGTGCGACGACCGGTGGCGAGGCCCTCATCCGGGAGGACGTTCCGCCCGGTGCGCTGGCCGTCTCCGCAGGTCAGCAGCGGATCATCGAGGGGTGGGCACTGGCGAAGCGGGCAGGCACACCGCAGGCCGCCGCGGCCGAGGAGGCACTCGAGTCGGGCGTACCCATCCTCGGTGAACCCCCGGCGACCGGCGAGTGACCCCCGGGGTTGGGTCCGGCAGCGAAGTTGATGGAGAATCCAAGTGCAGTGACCCCGGGGGTAGGAGCCAGCACATGACCAAGCGCACCACCGAGAAGCAGATGATGCTCTTCAGCGGCCGGGCTCACCCGGTCCTCGCCGAGGAGGTCGCCGACCTGCTCGGCACGAAGCTGACGCCGACCGCGGCCTACGACTTCGCCAACTCCGAGATCTACGTACGCTACGAGGAGTCGGTGCGCGGCTCGGACGCGTTCGTGATCCAGTCGCACACCGCGCCGATCAACCAGTGGCTCATGGAGCACCTGATCATGGTCGACGCGCTGAAGCGCGCCTCGGCCAAGCGGATCACGGTCGTGATGCCGTTCTGGGGCTACTCCCGCCAGGACAAGAAGCACCGCGGTCGCGAGCCGATCTCGGCCCGCCTGGTCGCCGACATGTTCAAGACCGCGGGCGCCGACCGGATCATCTCCGTCGACCTCCACGCCGACCAGCTCCAGGGCTACTTCGACGGTCCCGTCGACCACCTGATGGCGCTGCCGCTGCTGACCGACTACATCAAGGACAAGTACGGCAACCAGCCGCTCGCCGTCGTCTCTCCCGACGCCGGCCGGATCAAGGTCGCCGAGCGCTGGGCTGCGCGGCTCGGTGGGGCGCCGCTGGCGTTCATCCACAAGACCCGCGACATCAACCGGCCCAACGAGACCGTCGCCAACCGCGTCGTGGGCGAGGTCAAGGACCGCATCTGCATCCTCACCGACGACATGATCGACACCGGTGGCACGATCGTGAAGGCCGCCGACGCGCTCATGGCCGACGGCGCCGCCGGCGTGATTATCTGTGCCACCCACGCGATCCTCTCCGACCCCGCCGTCGACCGGCTGAAGAACTCCACCGCCACCGAGGTCGTCATCACGAACACCCTCCCGGTGCCGGAGGAGAAGCAGTTCGACAAGCTCACCACGCTCTCCATCGCCCCCATGCTCGCCCGCGCGATCCGTGAGGTCTTCGAGGACGGCTCGGTGACCTCGATGTTCGACGGTCACGCCTGAGCCTCTCCCCGTGCCGGGCGACTTCGAGCTGACGACCGACGAGCTGCGCGTCGTCGCCCGCTACGTCGCGGAGACCGCTGCCGAGGTCCTGCCGTTGTTCGAGACGGCCGTCCCCGGTGACCCGCGCCCACGGCTCGCGATCGACGCGGCCTGGGAGTTCGTCGGTGGTGCGAGGCGTACGAAGCTGCAGCGCGTCACCTCCTTGGACGCCCATCGGGCCGCCGCCGAGGCGCCGTCCGAGGCGGCTCGGCTGGCTGCCCGGAGCGCCGGCGACGCCGCTGCAGCCGCCTATCTCCATCCGCTCGCCTCCGCGGATCAGGTCGGGCACATCCTGCGGGCCGCGGCGAATGTCGCGCGGATCGCGGAGATCGAGTCCTCGGGTGATCCTGGGGCTGCTCTGGTCTCCTTGGACCGGGCTGTCGCGCGGGCGACTCCTGAGCTGATCGACGTACTCGCACGCTATCCGTCGGCCCCGGCCGGAAAGAGCCGCGTCGCGGAGCTCATGAGGATCCTCGACGAGCGTCTCCGCAGCGCGCTCAGGGGGCGGTGAATCGAGCCGCGATCTCGCCCGAGAGCGCGGCGTCGATCCGGGCCCTGAGCTCATGGTGCATCTCGGGTAGGTCCTCCACCCGGAACCAGCCGACGTCCATGGACTCGTCATCGGCCACGTACGCCTCACCGGAGACCCACGTGCAGCTGAACGTATGGTCCATGTAGACGGCCTGGTCGCCGTTGGGATAGGCCATCGGCGTCGTCGCCCCCACCGAGGCGAGCCGGTCGACCGAGATGTCCACCCCGGTCTCCTCCTTCGCCTCGCGCGCCGCCGCTGTCGCCGGCTGTTCGCCCGGGTCGACGATTCCCGTGATCGGTGTCCACATCCGGTTGTCGGATCGCTGTACCAGGAGGATCTCGTCGTCTCTGCGAACCACCGCTGTCACGCCGGGGAGCCAGAGCATGTCCGTCCCGATCTTGCGGCGGAGGTCGACGATGAAGTCTGGGGTCGGCATGTGGTCACGGTATCCGGGGGTTTGCTTGGGACTGTGGGCCGCCGACCCTTGCTTTGAGGGTCTTCTCGACGGTCCCCGGAGTAAAGGACGGCCTGCGGCCGCCGGCTTCGCCGGCCGCTATCGCGGTCCTTGACACCGGGGCCCGTCGAGAAAGATTTGGCTGGCTATCGGGGCGGCGGCCCGGGTGTGGCGCAGCGCATTCACTCCTGCGGTAGATGGTGTTGATGGGGGTGGAGGGGTGGCCCTTCGGGCCACTTACCATCCACAGAAGCGAGCCTGTTCACTCACCGAGAAAATGGCGCTTGACCTGCACCTATGGGTGGTTAGGTATCCATTCAAGGCGTAGAATCAGGACCATCACAACACACCTCTGAAGGAAGGACTGGCGATGAGTCTCGGGCGCGACATCGACCCCTGGGGAACCAACCCCGGCGATGCGATCGACGCCGCCCTGCAGGCCATCGAGACCGCCCTCCAAGAACTCCTGTCCACTGATCCTGCCTACTGGCGCACGAGCCAGAAGAAGGACCTGCTGGAACGGTTGGAGAAGCTCCAGGCCCAGCAGGCCGCTCTGAAGCTCCGGGTGCTCGCTGCTGCGGGTGATATCGCGGAGGAGACCGGCGCGAAGGATGCCTCGGCGTGGATGCGGGCAGAGTTGTTGGTCGACAAGGGTGCGGCCCGCTCCCAGCTCAAACTTGCGACCAGGGTCGCCAAGTACGACCTCGTCGCAGCCGGTCTGGCCGAAGGCGTGGTGTCCCTGGACAAGGCCCGCGTCATCACCCGGGCGTTGGACAAGGTCCATGCCGACCCTGTCGCGAGTGCCGAAGACCTGGCCCTGGCCGAAAAGCTCCTGGTCGACTACGCCACCCAAATGACGGCGAATCAGCTGCGGATCATCGGCCGAAAGATCCTCACCGAGGTCGACCCCGCCCGATTCGAAGACGCCGAAGCCAAAGCCCTCCTCGCCGAAGAAGAACGCGCCCAACAGAAGACCGCCCTGCGGATCTGGGACAACCACGACGGCACCATCGGGTTCGACGGCGTGCTCCCGACCTCGATCGGGATGCGGTTCAAGCGGCTGGTCGAGGCCTACGCCCAACCCCGCAAACAACAGCTGGTCGGCAAGGGCGCGGCGTTGCCGCCCTGGGAACGGTTGATGGGCCAGGGGTTCTCGCGGCTGTTGGAGACCCTCGACCCCGCCGCCCTGCCCCGCCACGGTGGGGATGCGACCACCCTCAACGTGGTCATCTCGCTCGACGAGCTCCGCAAGGACCTCGGGGTCGCGACCCTGGGCTACGACGAGACCAACGGGGCCACGATCAGCGCGGCCGAGGCCCGGCGGATGGCGTGCAACGCCACCATCATCCCCTGGGTGCTCGGTGGTGATGGTGAGGTCCTCGACGCCGGACGGGCCAGCAGGTTCTTCCAGCCGATCCAACGCAAAGCACTCCGGCTGCGGGCCAAGTGCTGCCAAGCCGAAGGGTGTGACATGCCCCCGGAGTGGTGCGATGCCCACCATCTCGACCCCTGGGCCGCCGGCGGGACGACCAACCTGAAGGACGGGGCATTGCTCTGCCCTCATCATCATCGTCTGGCGCACGCCCCGGCGTACGTGCATGAGCGGTTGCCGGATGGCACCATCCGGTTCACCCGTCGACCCTGAGGTCCGCCAGGGTTCTGATTCATCCTGGCCGGGGTGATCGCCGTGCCGGCCCGTTTCCGCAGGTGTTCCCCGCCGGTGCGGGGACTTCCCCCGGACACCAGCTACAGCCCCAAGCCCGTGCCCAACTGAATCCGCTGCGCCATACCCTCGCCGCCGGCCCGATACAGGCGAAATCTTTCTCGATCGGGTGCCGGGTCAAGGCGATGTATCGAGCTTGTCGAGATGATGGCCGCAGGCCACCGCGAAGCGGCGGGCGAAGCCCGTCCTTGACGCGGCACCCGATCGAGAAACAATCGAAGCAAGGGTCGGCGGCGAACGCCGACACGAAACCACGGCCACCTCAGCGCGCCTTCCTGGAATGCGGCTTCAGTCCCCCGAAGAACCCTTCCGGCGCCCCCGTCGAATCTCGGTGTCGAGAGCGTCCAGGTGTTGGGTCCAGAATCGGCGGAACGGGGTGAGCCAGGCGTCGACCTCGGCCATGGGGCCGGTGTCCAGGGAGTAGATGCGGCGGGTGCCGTCGGGGCGTACGTTGGCGAAGCCGTGTTCGCGCAGGACCTTGAGCTGCATGGAGACGGCGGGTTGGCGGATGCCGAACTCGGCCGAGATGGTCTCGACGATCTCACCCGAGGTGAGGTCGTCGTCGGCGAGGAGCTCGAGGATGCGGCGGCGTACGGGGTCGCCGAGGACGTCGAAGGCGTGCAAGCGACTGTTTCCTGCTACTCCGGCTCCGGCATCGCGGTGTAGGCGGCCACGCAGCGCTCGCCGGCGGCGCGGGCCTGGTCGGGGGAGGTGCCGAAGGCGATGTCGGCCTCGACCCAGGCGGCGGCGGAGCCCTGGGTGTGCTCGATCATCGCGGGCAGCGCGTCGGGGGACATCGGGTCCATCTTCTCGGCCTCGGGGGCGGAGAGGTGGAGGGCCAGGCCGAGCAGCATCTGCTCCCAGCCGATGCCGACGGCGCTGGGGCCGAACTCCTTCCACTGCTCCGGGGGGACGGGGGCGGAGTGCTCGAGGCGGAGCAGCGTGCGGCCACCGGCGGCGGTCAGGGTCGCGTCGACCCACGACAGCATGTCGCCGTAGGCCCAGGTGATCGAGAGCAGCTTCGGGCGGTCGCAGGCGAGGATCTCGCCGCCCGCGTTGCCCTCGAGCTGGTAGCGGCCACCGATCTCGAAGTCGCCGGTGACCGGCATCAGCCAGCGCGGGATGCGCTCCTTGGTGGTCAGCGCGTCCCAGACCTCGTCCGGGTCGGCGTCGTAGCTGCGCTCGACGACGAGCACGCGCAGCTCCTCGCCCCCGCGGGTCGTGGTGGTCAGGGCGCGGTTCACGGCACCGAGGTGGTCGGCAGGGATGAAGGGTGGTGTGGTCATGCCTGCGACGTTATATCAAGAATCCTTGATATTCAACGGGACGTCGTCGACGAGCACGGGGGCGGCGTGGAAGTAGGCGGTGGTACGCCGCTTCTGCTCGATGTCGCGGTAGACGCGCTCGACCTGCTCGACGGTGAGGCCGGTGGCCTCGGCGACCTCGACGGTCGGCACGTCGTGGTTGAGCCCGTAGAGACACAGGTCCATCCGCTGGTAGGGCAGCGAGAAGTAGAACTCCTCCTGCGACTGCTCCAGGGAGTAGGTGTCGGTGGTCGAGGGGCGGGCCTGGATCTCTTCGGGCACGCCGAGGTGGGCGGCCATCGCGTAGACCTGCGACTTGTAGAGATGCGCGATCGGCTTCACGTCGGCGGCGCCGTCGCCGAGCTTCACGAAGAAACCCTGGTCGTACTCGAGCCGGTTCGGGGTGCCGGCGACGGCGTAGTTGAGCCGGTCGGCGTGGAAGTACTCCAGCGCCTTGCGGGCACGCTGCTTGAAGTTGGTGGCCGCGACGATCTCCAGGTAGGCGTCGGTCGTCAGCCGGTGGGTGCTCTGCGCGCCGGACGGGTCCTCGACGACGACCGAGAAGAGCCGGAACGCGTCGGAGTCGACCACGCTGGGCAGCACGATCTTCGACTTCCACCCCGGCCCGTACGCCGGCACGACCCGCCGGATCGCGTCGTCCCGCCGCTGGTAGGCGCCGAGGCCGACCAGGACCGGGGAGATGTCCTCGAGCACCGAGTCGATCCCCAGGGCATCGGTCAGCTTCGTGCTGAACCCGATCGTGTCGTCGGAGGACTCCTGCTCGGGCATGTGCAGCGCGAAGACCCGCTCCGGGCCGAGCGCCTTGACCGCCAGCGCGGCGACCACGCTGGAGTCGATCCCGCCGGAGACGCCGAGCACGATGCCCTTGCGCTTGTTGGCCACCAGGTAGCGGCGGATCGACTCGCCGATCCGGGTCGCCTCCGCCTCCTCGTCGAAGCGGAGCGTCTCCAGTCCGTACGCTGCGTTCTGGCTGGTCGTGGCTGTCTTGTTCATGGCTGGGCCGGGTTCCTTCCGATGGGCTCGAGAGTGCGGTCGAAGACGGTCAGTGGCTCGGGTGGCGTGGTCGGCCCGGCGACCGGCCCCGTGAGCAGCTCGCTGTGCAGCAGCTGGGTGGACAGGACGGCGACCAGCCGCATGTTGTCGGTGTTGCCGAGACGGCGCCCGCCCGTCCGCCGGGCCTTCTCCAGCAGCCGCTGGACGAGCTCCGGCCGGAAGATCCCGGCGGCCTCCAGCGCGGAGCCGGAGGTGACGTCGAAGACCCAGTCCGGGGTGCCGCCGGCGAAGAAGGCCGCGGCGTCGGGCGCCCGATAGGGCTGCTTGGGGCGCCGCAGGATCTCCTCGGGCACCAGGTCGGCGAAGGCGACCTTGAGCAGGTGCTTCTCGTCCATCCCATGGATCTTGTGGTCGGCCGGGACCTGGGAGGCGAGCTCGGCGACGTGCGGGTCGAGGAACGGGAACCGGCCCTCGACCGAGTTGCCCATCAGCATCCGGTCGCCCTGGGAGGCCAGGATGTAGCCCGGCAGCAGGGTCGTCATCTCCAGCCACTGTGCCCTCGACAGCGGGTCCCAGCCGGCCTGCTCGGGCGGCATCGCGGCGACGACGTCGTCGGCCGGGCTCCGGTCGCAGGCCTCGCGGACCTCGGCGGTCAGCATCGAGCGCAGCACGGCCGTCGCATCCCAGCGGGGCCGATGCGAGATCGCCGGGTCGCCGGCGACGATGTTGCGGCCGAAGAAGCTCTTGGCGAAGGCGGGGGCCTGGTGCGGAGAACGCTTCATCCACGGGTACAGTTGCTCCACGGCTGCCTCTGCGGCGGCCGGGTCGCGAGTCCACAGCTCCCGGATCCGCCCCTCGCGGAAGATGTCGTACCCGCCGAGCACCTCGTCACTGCCCTCGCCGGTCACCACCACCTTGAAGCCCGACTCGCGCACGAGGCGGGAGAGCAGGAACATCGGCGCGGGGCCGGTACGCAGCAGCGGACTCTCGGCGTGGCGTACGACGTCGGGGAAGACATCGGCGATGTCGCGCTCGCGTACCACGACGTCCTCGTGCACCGTGCCCAGCTGCTTGGCCATGAGGGTCTGGTAGCTGCCCTCGTCGAACTCGTCGTCGGCGAAGCGCAGCGAGAACGTGTGCAGCGGTACGTCCGTGAACCCCGCGATCGCACCGGCGGTCACCGCGGAGTCGATCCCCCCGGAGAGGTACGCGGCCACCGGCACGTCGCTGCGCTCGAACCGCAGCCGGGTGGCGGCCACCAGCCGCTCCCGCAGCGCCTCGGCGTTGGCGGCCAGATCGGTGCGCGGCTCGCTGCCCCGGGCGGCGAAGGTGGGCGCCCAGAAGCGGGTGGCCACCGGTTCGTGCCCGTCCCGGAAGGTCAGGTAGCTGCCGGGCGGGACCTGCTCGATCCCGCGGAAGACGGTCTGGGGTGCGACCGTGGACCACAGCGTCAGCACCTGGTCGATCGCGGCCGGGTCGAGCTCGCGCGGCACGTCCGGGTCGGCGAACAGCGCCTTCACCTCGGAGGCGAACAACAGCTTCCCGCCGGTCCGCGTGTAGTAGAGGGGACGCACGCCGAACCGGTCCCGGGCGAGCACCAGCTCACCCGTCCGCCGGTCCCAGATCGCCAGCGCCCACTGACCGTTGAACCGGTCGAAGCAGCCCGGACCCCATTCCTCCCAGGCGTGCACGATCACCTCGGTGTCGCTCCGGGTGCGGAAGCGGTGACCGCGGGCACGGAGTTCGGCGGCGAGCTCGACGTGGTTGAAGATCTCGCCGTTGAAGGTGACCCAGACCCGCTCGTCCTCGCCGCACATCGGCTGTACGCCGCCGATCGTGTCCACGATCGCCAGCCGGGTGTGACCCAGCGCGACCCGCTCGTCGCGGTAGTAGCCGCTGCCGTCGGGTCCGCGGTGCGCCAGGGCAGCCAGCATCCGGCGAACGAGGTCGGGGTCAGGCGCCTCGGCGGCGGAGTGGACTCCGCAGATTCCGCACATGGCTCTCCTCGGTAGATGTCTGCGCGTCTGAGCGCCAAGGCTTGTCGGCGCCGACGGGAGAGCGGGGTCCTACCGATGCGTTTATCACCCAATGTCGGCATGTTTCGTGCGGGTGAACGTGCTCCGCCGACGCGGTCAGAACAGTGGGCGTGTGCAAGGACATGGCCGACCCACGTGGGGCCGGCACCACACAGGTGACCAGGGAGAGTGCAGAAGATGGCAGACCTACAGCGAACGATCGAGGCGTTCATCCTCGAGAGCCTCCTGCTGGGCGACGAGGAGCGGCTGCCGGCACCGACGGACTCGCTGGTGGAGTCCGGGGTGATCGACTCGACCGGGATCCTGGAGCTCATCGAGTTCCTCGAGGAGGAGTTCCAGATCACGGTCACCGAGGCGGAGACCGTGCCGGCGAACCTCGACGGTGTCGCCAACCTGGTCGCCTACGTGGCCGAGAAGACGTCGGCAGACCGCCTTGCTGGTTAGGCCTGGTCCGGTCGGTCGCGAACACGGCGACTTCGCCGTCGACCTGGCCAAGATGTACACGATCAACCTCGGCAGCGGGCACCCGTCCCTGCTCGCCAAGGTCCGGTTCTGGCTGACCGACTACGAGCTCCACTGCGTGGCCTGCTACCGCTTCGGCCGTCGGGTCGGCCGGCTCCGGGAGCGGCGCCCGCTGCTGGGGGTGCTCGGCCTGGGCGTCTTCTGGTTCTGGAACCGGCACAACATGCGGATCCATCACGCCGAGATCGGCCGCCGGGCCGACATCGGCCCCGGGCTGCTGGTCATGCACCGCTCCGGGATCATGATCGGGCCGGCCGTGATCGGCAGCAACTGCGTGCTCCATCACAACGTCACCATCGGACAGCGGATCGCTGCCGGTGACCACGGCGTGCCGGCCATCGGGGACGACGTCTGGATCGGCCCGGGTGCGGTGATCTCCGGTGCGATCACGGTCGGGGACGGCTGCACCATCTCCGCCGGCACGGTGCTGTCCAAGGACGTGCCGCCTCGCAGCCTCGTCGGAGGAAACCCCGGCCGGGTGATCGCCCGGGACTACGACAACGGCAACATGATCAACTTCGTCGTTCCCAGGCGGCCCGCGGAGACGCCGTCACCGATATTGGGTGATGAGTGAGCCCGCGCGATCGGGGGCTGCTCGAGGGCGGCGATGCTCCGGGACATGGAGCGTTCCCCGACAGCAGCGAGCGTCGTCGTGCCTGCGCACGACGAGTCTGCTGGACTGCGTGGAAACCTGGCCGCGCTGCTCGACGGTGTCCCGACAGGCACCTTCGACGTGGTGGTGGTCTGCAACGGCTGCACCGACGACACCGTCACGGTGGCGCGGTCGGTCCCGGGCGTACGTGTCCTCGAGACCGCGTCCGCCTCGAAAGCGCTCGCTGTCGAGCTGGGTAACGCGGCCACCTCGGTGTTCCCTCGGATCCATCTCGATGCGGACGTACGCCTTCCCGGTCCCGACGCGCTCCGCCTGGTCGCCGCTGCGGCGGAGCCGGGGGTGCACGCCGCCGGGCCGTCCCGTGAGGTTCCCGCTGGCGCCTCGTCGTGGCCGGTGCGGGCCTACTACCGGGTGTGGGAGAGCCTCCCGAACGTACGCAACGGCCTGTTCGGTCGCGGCGCGTTCTGTCTCTCGGCACAGGGCCAGGACCGGGTGGACGCCCAGGTGCGGCTCATGAACGACGACCTGGTGGTCTCCGAGGCGTTCGCGCCGCAGGAGCGCCGGATCGTCACGAACGCCGTGGTGGTGGTGCAGCCGCCGCGTACGGTCGCCGACCTGGTCCGGCGCCGGACCCGGGTGGCGACCGGCAACAACCAGGCGGACCAGCACGCGGCCCGCCAGGCATCGACATCCGTCTCGGACCTCATCAAGCTCGGGCTGCGTCAGCCGTCGATCGGTCTCCGGGTCCCGGTCTTCCTGACGATCACCGTCATCGCGCGCTGGCTCTCCCGCAGAGCCGTCCGTGCCGGCGACTACACGACCTGGCTGCGTGACGAGAGCTCGCGAGCCTGAATCCCTGAAGGAGCACGAAGCACATGCTGCATCCCAGATCCGGGGGCCGCAGGCTCTTGGCCGTGTTTCTCGGAGCCGTCCTGATCCTCACCGGCCTCACGGCCACCACCGTGACGACTGCCCAAGCCGCCGGCGACCCCTGTGGTGCCGGTGGCAACAAGATCGCCTGCGAGAACTCCAAACCGGGCTCGCCGCAGAGCGAGTGGGACATCGACGGGGCGGGGGATGACTCGATCCAGGGGTTCGCCACCGACATCAGTGTCAATGTCGGCAGCTCGATCGACTTCAAGGTCGACACCGACGCCTCGGCGTACACCATCACGATCTATCGCACCGGGTGGTACGGAGGTGACGGAGCCCGGCGGATCGCATCGGTCACGCCGTCGGCGAACCTGCCGCAGAACCAGCCCAACTGCACGCGTGAGACTGCGACCGAGATGACCGACTGCGGCAACTGGGCGGTCTCGGCGACCTGGCAGGTGCCGTCGACCGCGGTCTCCGGTGTCTATGTCGCGTTGCTCCACCGCGCCGACAGGAACGAGGCCAGCCACATCACCTTCATCGTCCGCGACGACTCCAGCCGCTCCGACGTGGTCTTCCAGACCTCGGACACCACCTGGCAGGCGTACAACCTCTACGGCGGGTCGAGCTTCTACCAGGGTGGCGCGAACGGGCGGGCGTACAAGCTCAGCTACAACCGGCCGTTCGTGACCCGGCACAGCCCGGCCCGGGACTTCTTCTTCGCGAACGAGTACCCGCTGGTGAGGTTCCTGGAGCGCAACGGGTACGACGTCAGCTACATCTCCGGCATCGACACCGACCGTCGCGGCAACCTGCTCACCAACCACAAGACCTTCCTCTCCGTCGGCCACGACGAGTACTGGAGCGGCGCCCAACGGGCCAATGTCGAGGCGGCCCGCGACGCAGGCGTGAATCTGCAGTTCCTCAGCGGCAACGAGGTCTACTGGCGTACCCGCTATGAGTCCTCGCAGCAGGGTGCGACCAGCAGCAGGGCCTACCGCACCCTGGTGACCTACAAGGAGGCGTGGGGCGCCTCGGACCCCGCCAACGAGTCCACCTCGACCTGGCGCGACCCGCGCTACGCGCCGAAGAGCCAGGGCGGAGGGCTCCCGGAGAACGCCCTGACCGGCACCATCTTCATGTCCAACAACACCGATCTGCCGCTGACCGTCACCAAGGAGCAGGGCAAGCAACGGATGTGGCGCGGCACCGGGCTGAACCAGATGACCGGGGCAACCACCGCGCTGGCGCCGCACACGGTGGGGTACGAGTCTGACGAGGACCAGGACAACGGGTTCCGACCACCTGGCCTGATCCGGGGCTCGGAGACGACCGGGTTCATCAGCGGGCAGTACATGCACGACTACGGCAGCAGTGTCGGGGACGGCACCACCACCCACTCGGTCACGCTCTACCGGGCCGCGAGCGGGGCGCTGGTCTTCGGTGCCGGCACGGTGCAGTGGACCTGGGGACTGGATACGAACCACGACAGCCCCTACAACAACGACGCGATCAGTCCGGCGATGCAGCAGGCGCAGATCAACCTGCTCGCCGACATGGGCGCTCAGCCGACGACGTTGATGGCGGGAATGCAGGCCGTCACGGCCTCGGCCGACACCGCCGGGCCGTCGGTCACGATCAGCAGTCCCGCGGCGGGGTCGACCCAGCCCAACGGCACCAAGGTGACCCTGTCCGGCACAGCCACCGACGCCGGCGGCGGCATCGTCGCCGGCGTGGAGTACTCCACCGACGGCGGCATCAGCTGGCACCCGGGCAAGGGCACCTCGAGCTGGACCGTCGAATACATCCAGCACGGCGTCGGCTCGACGCCGATCCGGGTCCGAGCCGTCGACGACAGCGCCAACATCGGCGCGGTGGCGACCCGTTCCTTCAACGTCCCGTGCGGCTGCAGCATCTTCGGCCAGAGCACGATCCCGACCACCTGGACCGCGGTCACCGGCCCGGCGACCCCGTCGGCCGACGACCCCAGCGCCGCCGAGCTCGGCCTGCGCTTCACCCCGCTCACCGACGGGTACGCAGCAGGGGTCCGCTTCTTCAAGGGGTCGGGCAACACCGGCACCCACACCGGCTCGCTGTGGAGCACCAGCGGCGAGCGGCTGGCTCAGGTCACCTTCACCGGCGAGACCTCGGGCGGCTGGCAGCAGGCGCTGTTCAGCAGCCCGGTGGCGTTGAGCGCGGGCACCACGTACATCGTCTCCTACACCGCCCCCAACGGCCATTACGCGGTGCAGCCGTGGGCGTTCGGTGCCCAGGGGCTGGAGGCGTACCCCTTGGACGTCGCCGGTGGCTACGGGGCCGAGCCTGCGGGGGTCTATGCCAACCCCGGCACCTTCCCGGCCAACTCGCACCAGAACTCCAACTACTACGTCGACGTGGTCTTCACGACCACCGATGACTCACCGCTGTCCGCGATCAGCCCGTGGCCGCTGGCCGACTCGTCCTCGGTGCCGCGCTCGACCACCATCAGCGCGCGCTTCTCCAAGCCGGTGGTCGCCTCTTCGGTCGGGGTCCAGGTCAAGGACGCCCTGGGCGCGACCGTCGCCGGGTCGACCGGCTACGACGCCACCACCAGGACCGTCACGTTCACGCCGGCGAACCCGCTGGCCGGGTTCGTGAAGCACACGGTCACGCTCTCGGCCACGGACACCCAGGGGACGGCGCTCACCGGTGGCAAGACCTGGTCGTTCACGACCGCGAAACCGCCGGCGACACCAGGAGTGTGCCCGTGCTCGATCTACAACGACGAGGACGTGCCGACGATCCTGGAGGACTCCGAGCGCGCCTCGCTCACCCTGGGTGTGCGGTTCCGCCCGAACGTCACCGGAACCGTCACCGGTGTCCGGTTCTACAAGGGGGTGAACAACACCGGGTCGCACACGGGCACACTGTGGTCGAGCAGCGGCCAGGCGTTGGCCCAGGGCACCTTCACCGAGGAGAGCACCACCGGCTGGCAGACGCTCACCTTCACCCAGCCGGTCGCGGTCCAGGCGGGGGTGGACTACGTCGCCTCGTACCACACCAACGGGTCCTACTCGGCGACGCCGAACGCGTTCGCCGCCTCGGACCTCTCCAAGGGGCCGATCACAGTCAGCTCAACGGCCGGCGCCTATACCTATGGCGAAGGATTCCCGGGCAACTCCTCGGCCTCCAGCTACATGGTGGACCTGGTCTTCCAGAAGGGTGCGCCGACGCTGACCGTGACGGCACAGAGCCCGGCTCCGGGTGCGGTCTCGGTGCCGCGCGGCACCAACATCACCGTCGGTTTCTCGAGCGCGATCACCTCCGGCTACCAGATGAGCGTCTCGGGCCCGGGCGGGCCGATCGCGGGGACGTCGTCGCTGAACCAGGCCGGCAACGAGATCACCTTCGATCCCACCGATGCGCTCCCGTCCAATGCGGACGTCTCGGTCAGCCTGACCGGGGTGACCTCTGTCGAGGGGGCCACGCTGGCTCCGCAGAGCTGGACGTTCCGCACCCGAGCCGAGTCGGCGACCAGCCAGTCGCTCTTCGGTGCCCAGGTGCCGCAGCAGCTGGCGGTGAGCGATGCGTCCCCGGTGGAGGTGGGCACCGCCTTCACCTCCGCACGTGACGGCCAGGTGACCGGGATCCGGTTCTACAAGGGGACGGGCAACAACGGCACCCATGTCGGGTCGCTGTGGTCCGAGTCCGGCACCCGGCTGGCCTCGGTCACCTTCGTCGGCGAGACCGCCTCGGGCTGGCAGGAGGCGACGCTCTCCCAGCCGGTCCCGGTGACGGCGGGGGCGACGTACGTCGTCTCCTATCTCGCTCCGCAGGGCCACTACTCGGCCACCGGCGGGTTCTTCAACACCGCCTGGACCTCGGGTGACCTGACCGCGCCGGCGACCAACAACGGCCGCTATCTCTACGGAGCCGCAGGTGGCTTCCCCACCTTCAGTTGGGGCGCGACGAACTACTTCGTCGACGTCGTCTTCGAACGGTCCGCAGCGACGATGAGCGTCACCGGGCGCGATCCGAGCTCGGGCGCGACGGGCGTGGACACCGGGGTCGATCCCTCGATCACGTTCTCGGCGCCGGTGGCGAACGGCTGGAGCATGTCGGCCACCGCCAACGGGTCTGCGGTGGCCGGCTCGGCGGCACGGAGCACAGACGGACGTACGCTGCAGTTCACGCCGTCGGCCGCGCTGCCGGCCGGGGCGACGGTGTCGGTGAGCGCCTCGGGCGTGGTCTCGACCGACGGGGTGAGCCTGCCGACGCAGACGTGGTCGTTCACGACCGCCGCCGCCGTCCCGACCGAGGTCTCGCTGTTCACCGGGGTCACACCGCAGACCGCGTCGACGGCCGACCTGATGCCGATCGAGGTCGGCACCGCCTTCACGACGTCCGTGGCCGGCTCGGTGACGGCGATCCGGTTCTACAAGGGCACCGGCAACACCGGGACCCACACCGGCTCGCTGTGGAACTCTGCCGGCACCAGGATCGCCCAGGTGACCTTCACCGGAGAGACCGCGACCGGCTGGCAGAACGCCACGTTGCCGACCCCGGTCGCGCTCACGCCGGGAGCGACATACGTCGTGTCCTACTACGCCCCCAACGGGCGCTACTCCTCGACGCCCGCCGCCCTCACGCAGTCGCGCACGGTCGGCCCCCTGACGGCACCGGGCGGAGCCAACGGCAGGTATCGGTACGGGACCGGAGGGGGGCTCCCGAACCGATCCTGGAACTCCACGAACTACTTCGTGGACGTGAGGTTCCGCCCGGCGTCACCATGAGCCGGGGAGGCGGTCCCTAATTGGGGGGATAGGTGGGGCGAGGCTCTTCGGAGCCTCGCCCCTCGCGGATTCCATGGTCCACATGACTGATGGGGAACCGCTCGGTGTGGCAGTGGTCGGGGCCGGGTACTGGGGGCCCAACCTGGTCCGAAACTTCCGGAACGCACCGGACTGGGCGTTGGTGGCGGTCGTCGACCTGGACATCGCGCGGGCCCAGGAGGTGATCGGGGGCGGCACGGACGTGCTGGCCACGACCGACCTCGACGAGGTGCTCGCGCGCGAGGACGTGGACGCGGTGGCGATCGCGACGCCGGCGGGCACGCATCGACACCTCGTCGAGAGGGCGCTGCGGGCCGGGAAGCACGTGCTCGTCGAGAAGCCGCTGGCCGACGACGTGGAGTCCGGGCGGAGCATGGTCGAGGCCGCCCGTGCCAACGATCTCGTGCTGATGGCCGACCACACCTACTGCTACACGCCGGTCGTGCAGAAGATCCGCGAGCTGGTCGAGGACGGGTCGCTCGGCGAGATCCTGTTCGTCGACTCGGTGCGGATCAACCTCGGGCTGGTGCAGCCCGACGTCGACGTCTTCTGGGACCTGGCCCCGCACGACCTCTCCATCCTCGACTTCGTCCTTCCCGGCGGACTGCGCCCCACCGGGGTCGCCGCGCACGGCGCAGACCCGCTCAAGGCCGGCAAGGCGTGCGTCGGCTACCTGACGCTGCCGCTGGAGGGCGGGGTGATGGCCCACGTCCACGTCAACTGGCTCAGCCCCACCAAGATCAGGCAGATGGTGATCGGCGGGAGCCGGCGTACGTTGGTCTGGGACGACCTGAACCCGCAACAGCGGCTCAGCGTCTTCGACCGCGGCGTCGATCTGGTCCAGCAGAGCGTGGACATCGCCGACCGCGCCACCGCGACCATCGCCTACCGGCTGGGTGACACCTGGGCGCCGGCGCTGCCCGAGTACGAGGCGCTCTCCCGGATGGTCGGCGAGTTCGCCGAGGCGATCCGGGACGGCCGTACGCCGCGCACCGACGGGGCCGCCGGGCTCCGTGTCCTCTCTGTCCTGGAGGCGGCCCAGACCAGCCTCCGAGCCCGTGGCGCCCTCGTCGAGGTGGCCGCCGAGACCCCGACCCTGGAGCTGATCCGATGACAACTCTCAACGGCGCGAACGTCCTGGTCACCGGAGGTGCGGGCACGATCGCCTCCACCATCGTCGACCAGCTCCTCGACGAAGGGGTCGCGCACGTCGACGTGCTCGACAGCCTGATCCGGGGACGCAAGGCCAACCTCGACGACGCCCTCGCGTCCGGCCGGGTCACCCTGGTCGAGGGCGACATCCGCGACCGCGACCTGGTCGGCGACCTCACCGCGGGCAAGGACCTCGTCTTTCACCAGGCCGCCATCCGGATCACCCTGTGCGCCGAGGAGCCGCGGCTGGCCAACGAGGTGCTGGTCGACGGCACGTTCAACGTGGTCGAGGCCGCGGTCTCCGCGGGCGTCTCCAAGCTCGTCTATGCCTCCTCGGCCTCGGTCTTCGGGCTCGCCGAGGAGTTCCCGACGCCCGAGGGGCACCACCACAACAACAACGACACCCTCTACGGGGCGGCGAAGTCCTATAACGAGGGGCTGGTCCGGTCCTTCCGGGCGATGCACGGGCTCGACTACGTCGGGCTGCGCTACTTCAACGTCTACGGGCCACGGATGGACGTGCACGGCGCCTACACCGAGGTGCTGGTGCGCTGGATGGAGCGGATCGCGGACGGCAAGCCGCCGCTGATCTTCGGCGACGGGCGCCAGACGATGGACTTCGTCTGCGTTCCCGACATCGCCCGCGCCAACATCCTGGCCGCCGCCTCCGACGTGACCGAGGGCGTCTACAACATCGCCTCCGGCACCGAGACCTCGCTGCTGGAGCTGGCCGAGGCGCTCGTCCGCGTCATGGGGTCCGACCTCGGCGTCGAGCACGGTCCCGAGCGAGCGGTCAACGGGGTCACTCGCCGGCTCGCCTCCATCTCCGCGGCCCGCGACGACCTGGGCTGGGAGCCGACGATCGGGCTCGAGGAGGGGCTGCGGCAGCTCGTCGAGTGGTGGACGCCGCTGCGCGCCGAGATCGCCGCCGGGCGCCTGCTCTCCGGGGGGAAGTCGTGAGCCGGATCAACGTCATGCAGCCCTGGCTGGGCGAGGAGGAGGTCGCGGCGGTCACCGAGGTGCTCCGCTCCGGCTGGGTCGCCCAGGGGCCGCGCGTGGCCGAGTTCGAGCGCCGCTTCGCGGACTCGCAGCAGGCAGCTCATGCGGTCGCCACCTCGAGCTGCACGACGGCGCTCCACCTGGCGCTGGTCGTGGCCGGGGTGACCCCCGGGGACGACGTCGTCGTCCCGTCCTTCTCGTTCATCGCGACCGCCAACGCGGCGGTCTACGTCGGCGCCCGGCCGGTCTTCGCGGACGTCTCGCCGGTCACCGGCAACCTGACCGCGGCGACCGTTCGGGAGGCCCTCACGCCCCGGACGACCGCGGTGATCGTGGTCGACCAGGGCGGGGTGCCGGTCGACCTGGACGCGATCCGGGAGGTCTGCGACCCGCTCGACATCATGGTCATCGAGGACGCCGCCTGTGGCGCGGGGTCGACCTACCGGGGTCGTCCCGTCGGCGCCGGCGCCGAGATCGCCGCCTGGTCCTTCCACCCGCGCAAGATCCTCACCACCGGCGAGGGCGGGATGCTCACCACCTCGCGGAGCGACCTGGCCGAGCGGGCGCGCAGGCTGCGCGAGCACGCGATGAGCGTCTCGGCTGCCGATCGGCACGCCAGCCTGGTCTCGCCGCCGGAGTCCTACGACGAGGTCGGCTTCAACTTCCGGATGACCGACCTGCAGGCCGCGGTCGGCCTGGTGCAGCTCTCGCGGCTGCCCGAGGTGGTCACCCGGCGGCGTGAGCTGGCCGCGGTCTACGCGAAGGCGGTCGCCGAGATCGACGGGCTGCGCGCGGTCGCGGACCCGGCGTGGGGGACCAGCAACTTCCAGTCGTTCTGGATCGAGGTCTCGCCTGCGTACGGAGCGGACCGCGAGGGGCTGCTGAGCGCCCTGGCCGAGGCCGGGATCTCGGCGCGGCGCGGGATCATGGCGTCGCACCGCCAGCCGGCGTACGCCTCGCCGTCGGTCAGCCTCCCGGCCACCGAGCACCTCACCGACAACACGCTCATCCTGCCGCTCTTCCACCAGATTTCGGACTCGGAGCAAGCGCGGGTCATCGACGTACTCCGACAGGGGGGAGCACGCCGATGAGCGAGCGTCAGCGAGCGAACTTCAGATCCTTCATCGGGCCGCGTCCGTATTCTGGCGCTTGCGCTACGGAGGTGGCCCGATGACCACGCTGGTTCTCGTCGCCGCGAGCGGGTTGGCCGGGGAGGTCGCGGCCGCCAGCGAGGGCTACGACCAGATCGTCGCGGTCGACGACGATCGCGAACGATGGGGAACCATCGTCGGCGGGGTCGAGGTCATCGGCCCGGTCGAGCTGGTCTCCGACTCCGGCACCGACCTGGTCGTCTGCGCCGGATCGGGCCGGATCCGCCGCCGGCTCGTCGGGCGGCTGCTCGACTACGGGGTGACCCCGGAGCGGTTCGCGACCGTCATCCACCCCGACGCCTCGGTCGCCCACGGGTGCGAGGTCGGACCGGGCAGCATCCTGCTCGCCGGTGCCCGGCTGACCTCGCAGGTGTCGGTCGGCCGGCACGTCGTGGTCATGCCCAATGCCGTCCTCACCCACGACGACATGGTCGGGGACTTCGCCACCCTGTGCGCCGGTGTCGCCCTGGGCGGGGAGGTCGTCGTCGGCGAGGCCGCCTACCTCGGGATGAACTCCTCGGTGCGGCAGCGCGTCGATGTGGGCGTCGACGCCGTTCTCGGCATGGGGGCCGTGCTCCTCACGGACCTTCCCCCCGGCGAGACGTGGGCCGGGGTTCCCGCACGCCCGGTCCGGGTGCCGGTCTGATGCGCCGCTTCGACCGTCCGCGACCGCTGCGGACGCGCCCGTCGGTCAGTGTCGTGATCCCTTGCTACAACTACGGGCGCTATCTGCCTCAGGCGGTCGCGGGTGCGCTCGCCCAGGACGGCGTCGACGTCGACGTGCTGATCGTCGACGACGCATCCCCGGACGGCAGCGCCGATGTCGCACGCTCGCTGGCCGCGGCGGATCCACGCGTCGACGTGCTCGTCCACGAGCGGAACACCGGGCACATCCAGACCTACAACGACGGGCTCTCCCGGGTGCGCGGGGACTATGTCACGCTCGTCTCCGCGGACGACGTGCTGATGCCCGACGCGCTCACCCGTGCGGTCGCGCTGATGGAGCACCATCCCGGGGTCGGCCTGGTCTACGGGTACGCCCGCTCGTTCACCGACGACCTCCCGGTCGGGCCGAGGAGGACCCGCAGCTGGTCGGTCTGGTCGGGTAGGGACTGGCTCGGCACCGCGGCGCGGCAGGGTCGCTGCTTCCTGGTCAGCCCCGAGGCGGTGATGCGCCGCGAGGCACTCGAGCAGACCGACGGCTACGACCCTCGGCTGCCCCATTCGGGCGACTTCGACATGTGGCTGCGCACCGCCGTTCGCTGGGACGTCGGCCGGGTGGACGGACCGATCCAGGCGGCCTACCGCGTGCACGACGCCAACATGCACCTGACCGAGTACGCCGGCTGGCTCACCGACCTGCGCGAGCGTCGGCGCACCTTCGACGTCCTCTTCGACGAGCGCGCCCCGGACGTCGCCGAGGTCCAGAGGCTGCGGCCGTACGCGATGCGGGCCCTGGCCCGGGAGGCCCTGCGCCGTGGTCGAGAGACCGCGCACGGCGACTCGGGGACGCTTCTCGACTACCTCGACTTCGCCGCCGAGACGTACCCCACCGTCCGGGGAACCAGGGCATGGAGGCGCGCCTGGGACGAGGCCATGGCGGGCCGGGCGTCCCGGACGGCGCCGTGGAGCCGCGCGACCGCCAAGGTCCGACACCACCTACGGTGGCGGTTCGAGCGCAGGTACGGCACATGACCACGACGGCCCCTCAGGGGACGGTCGCCGCACGAGTGAGCCGTGGCCTCGGCTGGGGTCTGGGCGGGACGATCGCCATGCGGGTCGGCAGCGTGCTGTTCGGCATCCTGGTCGCCCGGCTGGTCGCACCGGCCGAGTTCGGGGTGTACGCCGTGGCGCTGACGGTCTGGACGATCCTCAGCACCCTGGCCGATCTCGGGCTCGGCGCCGACCTGGTCCGTGCGCCCGACATGGAGCCTCGGGCGCCGACCGTGGCGAGCATCGGGCTCGGGGTGAGCCTCGCCCTCGGCGCGACGATGGCCCTGGCTGCGGAGCCGATCGCGATCGCCTTCGACAGCCCGGAGTCGACCGACGTGATCAGGCTGATGGCGGTCAGCATCGCGGTCTTCGGCTTCACGATCGTTCCCTCCGCGCGGCTGACCAGGGCCTACCGCCAAGGTGCCCTGTTCGGGATCAACGGACTCGGGTTGGTGGCCTCGGTGGTGGTCGCGCTCGGGCTGATCATGGGTGGCATGGGCGCCGAGGCGCTCGCCTGCGGCCAGATCGCCTGCCAGAGCGTGATCGCGGTGGGGCTGTACGTCATCACCCGCACCGTGCCACGGCTGGGGTTCGACCCCGTTCTGGCCAAGGACTCGCTCGCGTTCTGTCTCCCGCTGGCCGCGGCGAACCTGCTCTCCTGGCTGCTGCTGAGCATCGACAACCTGATCGTCTCCCGCACCCTCGGCCCCGAGCAGCTCGGGCTCTACGTGCTCGCCTTCAACATCTCCTCCTGGCCGATGAGCGCGCTGGGAGCCGCGGTCCGGGTGGTCGCGCTGCCCGCGTTCTCCCAGGCATCCTCGGTGCAGGTCCGCAACCGCGGCCTGGTGCTCTGCATCGCGCCCCTGGTCGCCGTGGCAACCCTGGCCTCGCTCGGCCTTGCCGCCGCGGCCGTCCCGCTGGTCACCCTGGTCTACGGCGAGCGCTGGGAGCCTGCGGCCGCTGCGCTCGCCGGGCTCGCGGTGTTCGGAGGCGTCCGGGTCGTGCTCGACCTGGTGGCCACCTTCCTCGTCGCCGCGGGCGAGACCCGAGCCGTCCTCGTCGTGCAGGTCGCGTGGGTCGTCGCGATGGTCCCGGCGATGATCGTCGGCGTCACCCGCTGGGGCCTGGCCGGCGCCGGCTGGACCCACGTCGTGGTCGTCGCGGTCGTGGTGGTGCCGTTCTACCTGCGTGCGCTCGCCACGGTCGGGGTCCGGCCCGGAGAGCTCCTCCGACCGGCGGCGGTCCCGCTCCTCGCGGCCGTCCCGGCGGCGGTCGTCTGCGGCTGGCTCGCCGGCCTCGGGAGCAACCGGCTCCTCACGCTGGCCGGCGTCGCCGTCGCCGTCCTCCTGCTCTACGCACTGCCGCTGCTGCGGTGGTGGCGCGCGCGATTCACCCAGCTTCGCCGGCTCGAGCCGGCGTCCCTCCCGGAAGGAACCCCGTCATGACCGCGAACCCACGCCCGAGCGTGCCCTTCGTCGACCTGCGGCCCCAGAACGAGGCCATCAACGACGAGGCGGTGGGCGCCTTCGCCGAGATCTGCGAGAGCGGCGCGTTCGTCCTCGGGCCGCAGGTGCGGCGCTTCGAGGAGGAGTACGCCGAGTTCGCCGGCGTCGAGCACTGCATCGGCGTCGGCAACGGCACCGACGCGCTGGTGCTCGCTCTGCGCGGCGCCGGCATCGGGGCGGGGGACGAGGTGATCGTCCCCGCCAACACCTTCGTCGCCACGGCCGAGGCGGTCGCGATCGCCGGAGCCGACCTGGTGCTCGCCGACTGCGACGAGGACTTCCTGATCGACCCCGCCGACGTCGCCCGTCGGGTCACCGGCCGCACCCGAGCGGTCATCGGCGTGGATCTGTACGGGCAGGTGGCGCCCTTCGAGCGGCTCCGCGACGCGGTGGGTGAGGACGTACTCCTCCTGGAGGACGCGGCCCAGTCCCAGGGAGCCAGCCGGAACGGCCGCCCGGCAGGATCCTTCGGTGAGGCCGCCGGGACCAGCTTCTACCCGGGCAAGAACCTCGGCGCGTACGGTGACGCGGGAGCGGTGACCACCGGGTCGTTGGAGATCGCCGACCGGGTCCGTGCCCTGCGCAACCACGGCGGGGTGGCGAAGTACGAGCACCTCGACGTCGGCACCAACTCCCGTCTGGACTCGGTCCAGGCGGCCGTCCTCTCGCTCAAGCTCGAGCGCCTCAAGGGCTGGAACGCCGAGCGGGACGAGGCCGCGCAGCGGTACGCCATGCTGCTCGCCGACGTGCCGGAGGTGGTCCTGCCGCGGGTCCTGCCAGGAAACCAGCACGTCTGGCACCTCTACGTCGCCCGGGTCGCCGACCGCGACCGGGTGCTGGGCGAGCTCCTGGAGGCCGGGGTCGGTGCCGGCATCCACTACCCGGCACCGGTGCACCGGTGGCCCGCCTTCTCCTGGCTGGGACAGGGCGCCGGCTCGTTCCCGGTCGCGGAGGCGCTCGCTCAGGAGATCATCTCGCTGCCGATGTTCCCGGGCATCACCGCAGAGCAGCAGGAGATCGTCGCGGATGCCCTCGGTAGAGCGGTGCGACAGTGAGCGGCGGCGTGCTCGGCGGCATCGCCGGGAAGCTCCGGCGCGAAGGGCCGCGCGGTGTGGTCCGCCGCGCCGTACGGCGTGCCTATCGGCAGCTCGACGCACACACCCTCGACTTCGGTCTGCTGCCCGAGGACATCGCCGACTCCACGCGTCTGAGGCTCGGTCCGGTGCCGCCGGTGCCGGGCGGACGCCCGCTCGTGGTCGGCTGGCTCACCACGCCGCCGGCAGCCGGCTCAGGCGGTCACACCACGATGTTCCGGATGGTGGAGGCGCTGGAACAGGCCGGCCACCGTTGTGTCGTGCTGCTCTACGACCGGCACCACGGCTCGGCGGCCGCGCAGGCCGAGGTGATCCGCGACTGCTGGCCGGGAGTCCGGGCCGAGGTCCGTTCGGTCGACGAGGGGTTCGACGGGCTGGACGCCTGCGTGGCGACCGGATGGGAGTCGGCCCACGTGCTCGCAGTCCGGCCGACGCGGCCGCTGCACCGGCTCTACTTCATCCAGGACTACGAGCCGCTCTTCTCGCCGCACGGCTCCGAGTACGAGCTGGCCGCCGACACCTACCGGTTCGGGTTCACCAACATCGCGTTGGGGGAGATGGTGCACCGCCGACTGCGCGACGACCTGGGCGTCTCCTCGGAGCTGGTGCCGTTCTCCTGCGACACCGCCGTCTACTCGCTGCACAACCAGGGCCAGCGCTCCGGCGTCGTCTTCTACGCCAAGCCGGGCCTGGCGCGGCGCGGCTATCTGCTCGGTACCCTCGCGCTCGCGGAGTTCCACCGGCAGCACCCGGACCAGCCCATCCACGTCTACGGTTCGCCCGTGCCCGACCTCAGCATCCCGGTGGTCCACCACGGCCGGCTCACTCCCGAGGAGCTGAACGCGCTCTACAACCGATGTGTCGCCGGCCTGGCGATGTCGTTCACCAACATCTCGCTGGTCGCCGAGGAGATGCTCGCGGCGGGCTGCGTGCCGGTGGTCAACTCCTCGCCCGATGCCCGCGCGGACCTGGACAACCCACATGTCGGCTGGGCAGCCCCGACCCCGGGAGGCATCGCCGATGCCCTGTTCGATGCGGTCGGGGCGACCGACATCCCGGCCCGGGCGGCGGCCGCCGCCGGGAGCGTACGCACCGACAACTGGGCACGCACACGCGAGGGCGTACGCCTGATCATCGAGAACACGGCCAGGGGCGGTGCTCCCGTGGATTGGGTACGCGTGGCTGGTGGCGCCGGCGCCACCAGCAGCCCTTCCTAGGGTTCTCGCATGACGTCCTCACCGCCGGGTTTCGCGGCAGTCTCCGCAGCCGTCGGCCGGAGTGCGCCGGCCTTGGCGGCATCGGTCACGACCGTCGCACCCGAGGCGGCCTGCGGCGGGACCCGGTTCGGGCTCCAGACCGCGGCATGGGGAGCGGACGAACCGCTGGCCGACGGCCGGACGCTGGTCCTCACCCGCGAGCTGAGGCGACGGAACCTGGGCGTCGACCCGGAGGACGTGGCCCGGATGCTCGCCGTCGGAGACCGGAAGGCGCTCGCGGAGATGCTGCCGACGTTCGGCGCCGTGCAGCAGGCGGGGAACGCCGTCACCGCCACGACCGACGCGCTCGGATTCCGCCATCTCTACTACCGCGTCGGCGACGACTGGGCGGCGGTCTCGACGTCGGCGCGCGTGCTGGCGGGACTGGCACCGACGTCGCTGGACGAGGGGGGTCTCGCCGTCCAGAGCCTGCTCGGTTGGCAGCTGCGGGGGCGCAGCCTGTTCGAGTCGGTGAGGAAAGTGCCCGCCGGCCGGTCGGTCGAGCTCCGCGACGGCCTGCTCCGCCTGGACGCCTTCACCGACGAGCCGGACGAGGAGCGCATCGGCCTCACCGAGGGGATCGCCTCGATGAGCAGCATGCTCCGCGGCTACCTGGACGCCTACCTCGACGACCACCCCGACGCGATCCTCCAGCTCACCGGCGGCCAGGACTCGCGCCTGCTCCTCTCCGCGATCGAGCCGCGGCGTCGCCGCGGGCTGAGGGTGGTGACACTCGGGCGGCCCGACTCTCCTGACGTGCGGATCGCCGCAGGCTTGGCAGATCGCTACGGGATGAGGCACGAGATCATCAGCGTGGACGGCCTCGACACGCTCGACCCCGAGGAGGCGTACGCACGATGTACGGCGGCCGCCGGTGCGATCGAGCTCGGTGCGGACCCGCTGGCCTGGGCGGCCCTGGACTTCGCCGAGGCCCGGGCGATGCCGGGCCCGCGGATCTCCGGCCTCGGCGGCGAGGTGGCCCGGGGCTTCTACTATCTCGGCCGAGACGGTGACGGCCCGGTGACAGCGGCACGGGCGCGGCGCCTCGCCGACTGGCGGATGTTCGTCAACGAGGCCGTCGAGTCCTCGGCACTCCGGCCCGCGTTCCGGGAGCGGGCGCGCGAGATCGCCCACGCCGAGGTCCTGGCCGCCCTCGCCGATGGCGGGCAATCGTGGTTCGAGGCGACCGACGACCTCTACCTCGGCCAGCGGATGCAGCACTGGGCAGGAGCGACCGAGTCGCCGGTGAGCGCCCGCCGCCGGATCGTCAACCCGATGCTCGACGATCGCTGGATCGCGACCGTTCGAGCGCTTGCGCCCGCGGACAAGATGGGCTCCCGGTTCCTTGCCCGGCTCCAGGTCGAGCTCGATGTCGAGCTGGCCCGGCTACCGCTCGAGGGACGCCCCTCGCCGGCGACCTACGTCACGCCCGGATGGCGCAGCTCCTGGCGCCGAGGCGCGACGATGATGACCAAGGCGGGTCGCAAGCTCGGCCAGCGAGTCCGGCGACGCGGTCGGCCACCTGTGGGCGGCGAGATCCTGGCCGACGCCGTGGTGACCTACTGGCGGGCCCACCCGGAGACCGTCTCCGGCCTCGCGGAGACCGAGGTCGTCGAGCCGAGCTGGCTCGACGACGTCCTGGTGGGCAGGCACGAACCGGGGCCCGGCACCGTCGCGTTCCTGCTCAACCTCGCCCTCGCCTCCGACGCGGTGCGCCGCTCCGGTGTCACCGCTGCGAGATGAGGTCCCGGTCGGGCCGGACGGTCGAACCGATGTGCTCGCGGGCGTGCGTCCGGCGCGCGGCGCGGGCGCGGGAGAGACGCTCGATCCAGATGACCGCGACCACGGTGAGCGATCCGCCCAGCAGCAGGAGTCCCGCCGCCGTACGCGACCGGCTGCCGCTGATCTCCTGGACGACCACGTCCTCCGGCGCCATCTCGGTGGACATCCGCGACGCCTTGCGGACACCCAGCTCGTCCTGTCGCCGGTCGAGGATGCCGTCGAGGTCCCGGGCGATCCGGGCCGCCTCCTCCTCGACCCGATCCGCGTCGGTGTTCACGACCTGCACGTCGATCACCGGGTTGTTGTAGATGGGGAGCCACTGGTTGCCGACGTTGCGCATCCGGACCCGCTCGCCCTGGTCGAGGCCCTCGCCGTAGAGGGTCGTCTCGGTGGTGCTCATGTTGAGCGGGTGGCGGCCCTGGTTGTACTCCTCCACCAGCAGGCCCGCCATCGGAACCATGCCGTAGGGGTCCTCGCGGAGGGTGTTCGGGTTCACGGACTCCTTCGGCGGGAGCAGCACCACCTCGAACTGGGTGAAGTAGACCGGCGGCCGGTCGAGCAGCACCACGGCGCCGCCCAGCGTCAGCAGCGCGCAGACGACCACGACGTACCACCTGCGCAGCAGCAGGCCGACGAGTTCGAGGGCTGTCACAACCCTCACCCTGTGCGCGAGCGCCGACGGGCGACCACGATCGGCCCGGTCGGTACCTCGTCTTGGGTATGACGTGGTGGGTGCGGCGCGCAGCAGGCCGGAGAACCTGACGATGGCTGTGCCCGGGCACGCGGATGCCTTCAGCCACTGTCTAGCGAAAGCGACCGGAACACATGGAACTCAGCGCGGTGTGGGGGGCCTTGGCGCGCCGCTGGTATCTCGTGATCGTCACCCTGGGGCTGACCGTCGTCGCCGTCGTCGTGATGATGGGGCGGGTGGGTCCCTCCTACACGGCCCAGGGGACCCTGCTCCTCTTCCCGCCCGACGGGACCACCAAAGCGGGGGAGAAGATCGAGGGCAACCCATATCTCTCCCTGGGCGGGCTCAACCCGGCCCGCGACATCCTCATCCGTGCGATGACCTCGAAGACGGCTCGGGCCGAGCTCGAGGAGAGCCATCCGGACGTGAGCTATGAGATGTACGCCGACATGGCCGTGAGCGGGCCGATCGTCGTGGTCGATGTGACCGGCGCCAGCGAGGAGGACACGATCGGTGCTCTGAACGACCTGTTCGAGGCTGCGCCGGGGGTGCTCGTCGGCCTGCAGTCCGACCTGGGGATCAAGCGCCGTGAATACCTCTCCATCCAGAAGCTCACCATCGACGAGACCGCGGAGAAGGTCACCAAGGACCAGCTCCGCGCCGGGATCGTCGGCGGTGCAGGCGTCTTGGTGGCCGGGCTCCTCGGCATCGGGCTGCTGGACGGGCTGCTGCTCTCGCGCGGCCGTGGCGGCAGACGCCGGGAGGAGGACGAGCCGCACGAAGCAGGTGACGTCGGCGAGGACCGCGCCGGCCCCAGAGCCGTCGAGCCCCTGGACTCGGACGGCTGGGTGAGACCCCCGCCCCGGAACGGATTCGCCCAGGTCGTACCCAATGACGAGCAGTCGTCAGCGGTGCAACGCAGGTGAGGGACGATGCGGCCGGCCCCGCTCACCGGAGTGCGTAGTCCGGGCGAGCCGAAGGTAGGTGTGTCCCGGTCGATCGACGCCGCGGCCATCTTGACGGTCTACATCGTCGTGCTGCTCTCGATCCGGTCCGTGCTCGTCGTCCCGGCGCTGGGCACGGCCGGCGCGCCGGCGACGATCGTCGCGATCGGTGCGTTCCTGTGGTGGGCCTGGTACCACGTCCAGCGGGTCTATCGGATCGACGTGGGAGTCCAGCCGCTACGCATCGCGATCCTGGGGCTTCTCCTGGCGGTGATGGCGTCGTACGTGCTGGCGATGTCGGCACCGATGCCCGGCAACGAGCTGACGCCCGCCGACAGCGGACTGCTCAGGATGATCGGGATGGCCGGCCTGGCCATGGTGGCGGCGGAGGGGATCTCGTCGCTCGACCGGCTGCACGCCGTGGTGCGCCGGCTGGTGATCGGGATCGGGTTGGTGGCGGTGCTGGGCCTGCTCCAGTTCGTGACCCGGCAGGCCTTGGTGGACCGGGTCAGCATCCCCGGACTCTCCGCTCGTGGCATCGAGATCGGCCTGTACGAACGCAGCGGCATGCCACGGCTCAGCGGGACCTCGACCCACCCGATCGAGTACGGCGTCATCTTGTCGATGGTGCTGCCGCTGGTGATCGTGTACGCCCTGCACGCACCCACCCGACGCTGGTTCTACCGCGCCGTGCTGGCCGTCGTCGCGATCGCGATCTTCATGGTGATCTCGCGCTCGGCGATTCTCTGCACCGCCGTCGCGATCCTGGTTCTCGCCCTCCGTTGGAGCTGGCGCATGCGCCTGGTCGCACTCGGTTGCCTGGCCGGGATCTCGGGCCTGGTCTATCTCCTGGTGCCGGGGATGCTCGGTGTCCTCACCGGGCTGTTCGTCGGCGCCGGCGACGATGCCAGCGTGGCGTCTCGCACGGACGCCTACGGGGTGGCATTCCAGTTCATCGCGCGTGACCCCTGGCTGGGCCGCGGGCCCGGGACGTTCCTGCCGCAGTACTGGATCCTGGACAACCAGTACCTGGGCCACACGATCGAGACCGGACTGATCGGGATGGCTGCGCTGCTCGCGGTCATCCTCGTCGCGGCGTTCATGGCTCGCAGCGCTCGGGAGGCCGCGTCCACCGACTTCGACCGTGAGCTCGCGCAGGGGCTGCTCGCCGCCGTTCTCGCCGGTGCGACCGCGATGGCCTTCTACGACCTGTTCGCGTTCCCGCAGTCCTCCGGCTGCTTCTTCCTGGTGGTCGGGCTCGCCGGCGCCCTGCACCGTCTGGTCCGGCAGAAGCCGATGTCACCCGGGATTCACGACGCCGCCGTCCGACCAGACGTTGCCCTTCCAGACGTTCCCCGGCGCTGAGGAGTCGAAGGAGGCGATCGGGAACCAGTAGCCGCAGTTCGGCCGTGCCGCGGTGCGCTGGAACACGTTGTCGATGAAGCGGATGTGGTTGGTGCCGCCGTAGGCCTTGCCCGACGACGAGCCGCCGTAGGCACAGGTGCCGCCGGTCGTCACGAGGAACATGTTGCGCTCGATGAGGTTGTCCTCCACGGTCGCGAAGTCCCCGTACCCGGTCAGGCCTGCCGAGCAGCCGGCGTCGGGCGGGACGTCCGGTGCGTCGCAAGTGATCGTGTTGTGGCTGATGACACCCCCGGAACCCATCCGGATCCCGGACTCGTGGGCGACGCCGGTCAGGTCGGTGAACTGGCCGTGCACATAGGAGTCCCGCACGGTGCAGTCGCGCCAGCAGTTGATCGAGCGGTTGCCTCCGGTGACCTCCACCCGCAGGGCCGTGAAGCCGACGTTGCCGATGCCCGTCCCTCCTCGGTTGCCGATCCGGACCTCGCTGTCGACGATCGTGAACCCGAGCCCGTTGGACCCCTCGTCGTTGTAGACGGTCCCGTTGATCACCGAGTTGCGGATCGTGACGTCGGCCGCGCGTACGTTCAGCGTGCAGTTCACCGTCTTGCCGTCGATCACGGTGCCGACCTTGGTGATGTTGCACGGGCCCGTGTACGGAGCGAGCCGCACGCCCGCGGGCACCCCGGTGTTCGCCGCGTTCGGGAACCCGCCGGGTATCGAGGTCGGGGGCGTCGGGCCACCGGTGACCTCCGGTGACGACGAGCTCGGAGGCGGCGCTGTCGGGGTCGCAGGAGCCGATTTCGAAGGGGGCGAGCTCGGGGACGGGCTCGGTGAAGCGGTGGACGGACGGGCCGACGGGGAGGACGCCGAGGACGGGGACGACGACGGCGAGGGCGACCCGCCTGAGCCGGTCGGGCGCACCACGATGTCCACGGCGTAGCTGTTGGCCCCGAAGGTCTGGGTGGGGAAGGAGCCGGGCCGGTAGGAGTAGACGCCGGCGTTGACCCCGGCGGTGATCGGTCCCCTGGAGACGGGCTTGTCGAAGAAGCTCTGGTCGGTGGAGTAGCGGCCCTTGGGTGCGGTGTAGGAGACGACGTAGTCCCGGCCGGGCCGCAGGACCACCGTGGGGTCGAACTCTGCGACCTGCAGGCCACGCCGCGGCTTGTCACCGAACCGTGCGGTGGCGAGCTGACGACCCCGCCCGGACCACAGGGTGCCCGTGTGCGGCCCGGTGTTCGCCGAGCTCTTGTAGAACTGGACCGCGACCGCCTCGGCGGGCTCGGTCACCTGGAACCGCAGGCCCACCTCGACCGGCCGCCGATCCGGGTCGGTCACGATCGCGGGGACCGCGTCGTCGGGAAGCAGGCTGACCGCCTTCGCCTGGCTCTGCGAGATCGGCCAGATAGTCCAGGCGACGATGGCGACGACCGTGATCAGGGTGCTCCCGACCAGAAGGATCGGTCTTCGGGCATAGCCTCGAGAGCCTGTCGGACCGGATGTTCGACTTGCCGAGGTTTGCATGTGGTTGCACCATTCGGATGTAGGCAGCGCCGTTGCGATACCGACCCTGCACAGATGCGGAGGGTTCGGGCATCCTCCAGAATCGGTATCTCGCCCATGTTTCTCGCCGGCGGTCGCCAGCCCGGAGGCGGCGACCGCGTCTACCTGATACGGGGGATCCGCGTTCGGGGAGCCGCTCGCGGGGCTGTTGCGCCGGGACGATTGTCGGGTGAAGCTCGAGCTCCGATCCCGACTGGTGGACTCTCCCGCGTCCTTGGGCGCCACGCTTCGGCTGCGACGCTGGGAGAGGTTCACGTCGCTCTTCCCCGACATCGCCGACATGAAGGTGCTCGACGTCGGCGGCACCACCGAGTCCTGGCTGCGGGCACCGGTACGTCCTGCGCACGTCGTCGTGCTCAACCTCACCGAGCCAGGGGATGGTGAGGATGGCTGGTTGACGCCGGTGGCCGGAGACGCCTGCGACGCGCGCAGCGCGTTGGAAGGCGCGGGGGCACCGGTGGCGTACGACCTGGTGTTCTCCAACTCCCTGCTCGAGCACGTCGGCGGCCATGCCCAGCGGTCCAGGCTGGCCGAGCAGATCCGTCAGGCCGCGCCGCGGCACTGGGTCCAGACGCCCTACCGGTACTTCCCGATCGAGCCGCACTGGCTCTTCCCCGGGATGCAGTTCCTGCCGATGGCGCTCAGGGCCCGGGTCGCCGAACGCTGGCCGCTGGTCCACACGCTGCCCGCCTCACGGGCCGAGGCGATGGCCGATGTCCAGTGGACCGAGCTGGTCGGGAGGACCGAGATGCGCTCCTACTTCCCCGACTCCGAGGTCCTCAGCGAGCGGCTCCTCGGTCTGACCAAGTCGATGATCGCGGTGCGGACGCGATGAGGACGGTGCTCCACTCGCTGTTGCGCGAGCATGCCGAGTCGCGACCCGACGCCCCTGCGCTCTCGTACAAGGGCATCACGCAGAGCTACGCCGAGGTCTGGGCCTCGGCGTGCGCGATCGCCGCCGGACTCGGCGATCTCGGCCTGGCTCGGGGGGACCGCTGCGCGATCTTCTTGGAGAAGCGACCCGAGACGGTCGCCTCGATCTTCGCGGCCACGGCGGCGGGCGGCGTCTTCGTGCCGGTCAATCCGCTGCTCAAGGCCGGCCAGGTCGCTCACATCCTCGACGACTGCTCGGTCAAGGTGCTCATCACCTCGAGAGAGCGGCTGGTCCTGCTCCGCGAGGAGCTGAAGAGGTGCGAGGCGCTCGAGCACATCGTCCTGGTCGGCGACAGGGTCCCTGATGAGGTCGGACTCGACATCGCGGTGCACGCCTGGGCCGACGTGTTCCCGGCCGGCGCCTCCGCGCCTGCCGACCCGACGATCGACCAGGACCTGGCCGCCATCCTCTACACCTCGGGCAGCACCGGGAAGCCGAAGGGCGTGGTGCTGAGCCACCGCAACCTCGTGGCCGGCGCCGAGAGCGTCAGCAGCTATCTCGGCAACGGGCCCGAGGACGTCATCCTCTCCGTGCTCCCGCTCAGCTTCGATGCCGGCCTCAGCCAGATCACCACCGCTTTCGCGGCCGGAGCACACGTGGTGCTGATGAACTATCTGCTGCCCGGCGAGGTTCCTGCCCTGTGCGCCGAGTACGGCGTGACGGGGCTGACCTGCGTACCGCCGCTGTGGCTGCAGCTGGCCGGCGTCGAGTGGCCGCCGGAGGCGCGGGAGAGCCTGCGCTACTTCGCGAACACCGGGGGCCGGATGCCGCGGGCCACGCTGCAACGGCTCCGCGAGCACTTCCCGACGGCGCAGCCGTTCCTGATGTACGGACTGACCGAGTCGTTCCGCTCCACCTATCTCGACCCGGCCGAGGTCGACCGCCGGCCGGACTCCATCGGCAAGGCCATCCCCAACGCGGAGGTTCTCGTCGTACGCCCGGACGGCACGCCGTGCGAGCCCGGCGAGGAGGGCGAGCTGGTCCATCGTGGCGCACTGGTGGCCCAGGGCTACTGGGGCGACTCCGTGCGGACCGCCGAACGGTTCCGGCCGCTGCCGCGGGAGCAGGCCTCGTGGCGTACGCCCGAGCTGTGCGTGTGGTCCGGGGACCGAGTCGTGGCGGACGAGGAGGGTTTCCTCTACTTCGTCGGGCGCCTGGACGACATGATCAAGACCTCCGGCTACCGGGTCAGCCCGACCGAGATCGAGGAGGTCGCCTACGACACCGGCCTGGTCCGCGACGCGGTGGCGCTCGGCCTGCCCGACGACCGGCTCGGGCAGCGGATCGTGCTGCTGGTGACGCCTCCCGCGGGAGAGGCGGAGATCGAGGCCGACCGGCTGCTGACCGCGCTGCGCCGTGCGATGCCGCCCTACATGGTTCCCTCGACCATCGACGTACGGCCCGAGCTTCCGCGCTCCCCGAACGGCAAGTTCGACCGCGTCCTGATTCTCGATGTCCTGACGTCGTGAACGTCAGCGCAGCCGCTTGACCAGGCCTGCCGCCTGGCGTTCCACCCTCTTGGCGATGCCCTGCCCGTTCAGGATCTGGCTGCGTACGCTGGCCCCGTCGTCGTCCGCGGTGACGCTGAACCTCGGCTGCAGCCAGGCGCCGGCCACCGCGTGAGCACGGTCGCTGGAGTAGACGTGCTCATAGCCCAAGTGGCGCAGGTGGCGCAGCGTGGTGCGGTCGTAGCGGCCGAGCGGGAGCGCCGCCTCGTCCACCGTCTCGCCGGCCGCCATGGTGATCTGCTCGCGTGCCTGGATCAGCTCGCGGCGTACGCCCGCGGAATCGAGGCCGCGCCAGCTGACGTGGTCCATGCCGTGGGTGCCGATCCGCATGCCCGCCACCCGGAGGAGCCGGATGTCGAGGCGGTCGACGCTTCCTGGCTTCCCCAGGCGTCCCGCCAGCACGAAGAAGGTCGCGCTCAGGCCGCGGGCCAGCAGGCCCGGCAACCCGAACGCGACGTCGGAGTGGTTGCCGTCGTCGAAGCTGATGCGCACCTCGGGGCGGCCGGCGACGGCATCGAGGATGTCCTCGTAGGCGTCCTGGCTGATCCAGTAGCGGTCCTCGCCCGGCTCCAGCTCGCGCTCGGGCTCGCCGATGCCGTGGAAGCAGATGTTGGTCACGTGGGTGGGCATGTTCGTCACGCTAGGGATCCGGAGGCCTTGTCCGGCCTACCTTTGCGAAGGCCTACCTCATACGGGGGATCTGCGGTCGGGAGGCGGTTCCGGCGGGGGTGGACGCGGCTGAGACTCATGACGTGTCGCTCCCGATCCGAACCATCGCAGTCGTGGTGGTGACCTACAACAGTGCTCACCTGCTGGCCGATCTCGTCGGCTCTCTGCCCGGTGGGCTCGCCGGCCTCGGGTGGCGGTTGGTGGTCGCCGACAACGCCTCCGCCGACGACACCGTCGCGACCGCGCGCCGCATCGCGCCGGACGCGACCGTCGTCGAGACCGGTCGCAACGGCGGCTACGCCGCCGGGATCAACGCGGGTGTCGCGGCGGCCTTCGCCGCGGATCCGGACGTCGACGCGGTGCTGGTCCTGAACCCGGACGTACGCCTCGAGCCGGGCTGTGTCGCGGCGCTGGCGCGCGAGCTCGTGCCCGGGGTCGGCGTGGCCGTGCCCCGGCTGGTCGACGCCGAGGGCCGGCTGATCGAGTCGATGCGTGGCGCCCCGAGCCTGGTGCGGGCCTTCGCGGACGCCGTGGTCGGTGCCAACCGCGCCGGCCGCGTCCGGTGGGCGGGGGAGGTCGTGGTCGACCCGGCCGAGTACGACCGCGGCCAGGACACCGACTGGGCCGAGGGGTCGACGCAGCTGATCAGCGCCGAGTGCTGGCGCGCGTGCGGCTCCTGGGACGAGTCCTACTTCCTCTACTCGGAGGAGACCGAGTTCCACCTGCGCGCTCGCGACCGGGGCTTCCGGGTGCGGTTCGTGCCCGCCGCGCGCGCCGTGCACCTCGGTGGCGAGTCCACCACCTCACCGGGCCTGTGGGCACTCCTGGTCGCCAACCGGGTGCGGCTCTTCACGGTTCGCCGCGGGCGGGTCCAGGGGGCCGCGTACTGGCTGATGGTGCTGGCCCGCGAGTGCAGCCGGGCGCTGCTGGGGAAGCAGACGTCGCGACGTGCCGTACGCACCCTGGTCAGCCCTCGCCGGATGAGCGCCCCGCGTGGGCCGGAGTGGGTGGCGAGCGCATGAAGGCCGTGCTCGCCCCGATCACCGCCGACGACCTCCCGGCCGTCTCGACGTTCCTGCACGAGCAGCTGAACCCGCGGGTGCAGGAGCTGGAGTGGACCCAGGCGCTGCGGGTGCCCTGGGACGTACCCCAGCCCAACCACGGGTTCTTCCTCGCCGAGGGGGAGCGGGTGGTCGGGGCCTACCTCGCCTACTACTCCGATCGGAGGGTCGGCGCGGAGACGCTCCAGGTCTGCAACCTGGGCGCCTGGTGCGTGCTCGACAGCCACCGTCATCAGGGGTTGCGGCTGCTGACCACGCTGCTCAAGCAGCCCGGCTACGAGTTCACCGACTTCTCGCCCTCGGGCAACGTGATCGCGCTCAACCGGAAGCTCAAGTTCACGGACCTGGACACGACCACCTCGCTGGTGCCGGCCCTGTCGCCCGGCGCGTTGCCGAGGCGGCACGGGGTGCGGGTGAGCAGTCGTCCCGACGTACTCGACTCGGTGCTGCAGGGCGAGGAGCGGGACCTCTATGCCGACCACCGTGCCGCGGCGGCGGCCCGGCACGTGGTGCTGAGCACGGGGTCCGAGCACTGCTACGTCGTGGCCCGCAAGGACACCCGCAAGGGCGTACGCGCCTTCGCCTCGGTCCTCTACGCGAGCAACCCGGGGCTGCTCCGGCGGCACGCACCACGGCTGGCCTCGCACCTGCTGACCCAGCACGGCGCCGCGGCGACCCTGGTCGAGAACCGGGTCGCGGGCGGGGCGCCGAGCGGTTCCTACCGGCTCTCGCGGTCGCGGCCGAAGATGGTGCGCAGCGACGCCCTCGACCCCGCGCGGGTCGACTACCTGTACAGCGAGCTGACATGTCTGGAGTGGTGAGATGACGTACGCCGGCGGGCCGACGGTCGCAGGACTGGCCGTCTCGAGGTTGGCCGAGCGGGTCGGCTCGACCCCGTTCTTCGCCTACGACCGGGCCGCGATCGACGCCCGGGTCGCCTCGCTGCGGTCCGCGCTTCCCGATGACGTGCACCTGAGCTATGCGGTCAAGGCCAACCCGATGCCCGCGGTGGTGCAGCACCTGGCCCGCACCGTCGACGCACTCGACGTCGCCTCGGGGGCCGAGATGCGGGTGGCGCTCGACACCGGGACGGATCCGGGCGCGGTGAGCTTCGCGGGGCCGGGGAAGTCGGTCGGCGAGCTGTCCCAGGCCGTCGCGGCCGGGGTGCTCGTCGAGATCGAGTCGCCGCTGGAGGCCGACCGCCTGGTCGAGGCCGCCGAACGGCTCGGGATCCGGCCGCGGGTCGCGGTGCGGGTCAACCCGGACTTCGAGGTCAAGGGCTCCGGGATGCGGATGGGCGGCGGCGCCCAGCAGTTCGGGGTCGACGCCGAGACGGTGCCGCTGCTGCTCAAGACGCTGCACGACCGCGACGTCGAGGTGGCCGGCTTCCACGTCTTCTCGGGCTCCCAGAACCTGCACGCGTCGATCCTGGCGGAGGCTCAGGAGCGCACCGTCGACCTCGTCCTGCGGCTGTCCGGTGATCTCGCGGAGCCGATGACCTACCTCAACATCGGCGGCGGCTTCGGCATCCCCTACTACACCCAGGATCAGCCTCTCGACCTCCCGCTGGTCGGCTCGCGGCTCGAGGAGCTGCTCGCCGCCCGCGTACGTCCCGCGCTGCCGTCCGCGCAGGTCGTCATCGAGCTCGGCCGCTATCTCGTCGGCGAGGCCGGGGCCTATGTGACCAGGGTCGTCGACCGCAAGATCTCGCGTGGCAAGACCTTCCTGATCGTCGATGGGGGCATGCACCACCAGCTCGCCGCCTCGGGCAACTTCGGCCAGGTCATCCGCCGCAACTACCCGATCTCCGTCGCGGCCGCCGAGGCGGGCGAGGAGGAGAGCGTGCAGGTCGTCGGCTGCCTGTGCACGCCCCTGGACCTGCTCGGCGACAAGGTCAGCCTGCCGCGCGCCGAGGTAGGCGATCTGGTCGTGGTGCACCAGGCCGGGGCGTACGGCCTCACCGCCAGCCCGACCGCCTTCCTGAGCCACCCCGTACCGCTCGAAGTTCTCGTCTGAAACCCAATCTCCAACCCAAGGGAGTCCCATGACCATCGACACGACCGACGCGACCCTCGTCAGCGTCGCCGAGGCGATCACCGAGGTGATCGGCCCCGACCACAGCGCCGGCACCCTGACCGCGGACACCCTGCTCTTCGGCTCCCTGCCCGAGCTCGACTCGCTCGCCCTCGTCGAGCTGATCACGGTCCTGGAGGACCGCTTCGCCTTCGAGATGGACGAGGACGACATCAACGCCGAGGTCTTCGAGTCCGTCGGGTCCCTGGCGGAGCATGTACGCGGGCAGTTGGGTTGACACCGCCCCCGCTGGCCGAGCTGTCCCGCTGGTCGAGCCGCGAGCGCTAGCGAGCGTGTCGAGACCAACACGGTCCCCTCCGCGCTCGATGGGACCGTGTTGGTC